>DATHQQ010000381.1:0-2774 GCA_035482595.1 Verrucomicrobiia bacterium | reverse complement strand
GCCGCCATGCTGACGGGCTCGCTGGGCATGCTGCCCTCGGCCTCCCTCGGCGCGCCCGATGCCACCGGGCGCCGGCGCGCGCTCTACGAGCCGGTCCATGGCTCTGCGCCGGATATTGCCGGCAAGAATCTCGCCAATCCCCTGGCCACGGTGCTGAGCCTCGCCATGATGCTGCGCTATTCCTTCGATCAGGAGGAGGAGGCGAAGCTGCTGGAGAGCGCGGTCGACCGGATCCTGGCCTCGGGCAGGCGGACCGCCGATATTATGACGCCGGGGGCGACCCAGGTTTCCACCACCGGCATGGGCGACGCTTTGCTGGCGGAACTCGACCGCCAGGGACGTTAGGAGCAGGCATTTTTGGGCGCCGGCTGGCCGGGCTGCGGCCGGCAGCATATGGTGAGGGCCATGAAGCTCGCCGAATTTCGGACATCGCTGGCCGGTGACAAGCCGCCTCAGGGCCTCGGCTTGGCGCTGCAGGCCTTGTGGTGGGCGGCCAAGGGTGATTGGGACAAGGCCCATGAATGCGCCCAGGCCAAGGAAGATATTCCCGGCTGCTGGGTCCATGCCTATCTCCATCGCCGGGAAGGCGATGCCGAGAATGCCGGCTACTGGTATCGCCGCGCGAAAAAACCGATGGCGGCCAACGCACTGGAAGAGGAATGGGCCGCCACCGCCGAGGCCCTGCTGCAGACGCCAACCGAGTGAGCGGAGAGCATGCGAGACATCCGGGATTTCGACGTTCTCATCCTGCCCGGCCGGGACGATGCCGGCGCGGACCATTGGCAGACCCATTGGGAGCAGGCTTTTCCCACCATGCGCCGCGTCCAGCAGGCGGAGTGGCGGACGCCGGTCTTCGCCGATTGGTCGCAGCGCCTGACCGAGGCGGTTCACAACTGCCGCAAGCCGGTGCTACTGGTCGCCCATAGCCTCGGCACCTCCCTCGTGATGCGCTGGGCGGAGGAGGCGAAGATCGGCGCCGTCACCGGCGCCTTCCTGGTGGCGCCCTCAGACCGCGACCGTCCTTCCGCCGATCCTGACGGGCCCCCGCGCGGCTTCGGGCCGATGCTGACCGAGGCCTTCCCCTTTCCCTCCATGGTGCTGGCCAGCGAGAACGACGAGGTCGTCACCCTGGAGCGGGCACGCTTCTTTGCCGAAAGCTGGGAGTCGAGCTTCGTGAACCTCGGCCCCCTGGGCCATGTCGGATCGGCGGCCAAGCTCGGCCTCTGGCCGCAGGGGCTGATCTGGCTGGGCCAGTTCGTGGCCTCCCTCACCACCGGGGCCCGCTGAGGGGGCAGTCGACAGGCCGGCGCTTGCCGGGTATAATAACAATCGCCTCAAGGAGACCTGCCGTGTTGCGACGTCTTGCTGCCCTCAGCGTGATTTCGACCCTGGCCTTGGCCGGGACGGCAATTGCTTGCCCGATGGACCAGAGCGCCTCCAACGATCAGACGGTGGTGACGGCCTCGGCGCCTACGCAAACCCCGGCGACCGGGACGACCACCCCGAAAACCCCGGAGGCAGCGATCGGCGGCTGATCGGCGCATCAGGTTCGAAGCGTCAGGCCGCCCCCGGGGCGGCCTTTTTAGTTTTGTAGATGTTGTCGGCAATCAGATCCGGGCGTAAAGCACCGCCCGGACAAGGAGAAGAAGAGATGAGCTACAGAGTGGCGGTTGTGGGTGCGACGGGCAATGTCGGCCGCGAGATGCTGCAGACCCTGGCGGAGCGCGAGTTTCCGATCAAGGAAGTGATCGCGGTGGCCTCCACCCGCTCGGCCGGGATGGAGGTCTCGTACGGCGAGGACGATGTCCTGAAGGTCCGCGATCTCGACACCTTCGATTTTCGGGGCGTCGATATCGCGCTGTTCTCGCCGGGGGCCAAGGTCTCGGCGGTGCATGCACCCCGGGCGGCGGCGGCGGGCTGCATCGTCATCGACAACACCTCCCAGTTCCGCATGGACCCGGACGTTCCGCTGGTCGTGCCGGAGGTCAATCCCGACGCGATCGCCCGCTACAAGAAGCGCAACATCATCGCCAATCCCAATTGCTCGACCATCCAGATGGTGGTGGCCCTCAAGCCCCTGCACGATCTGGCGCGGATCAAGCGGGTGGTCGTTTCCACCTATCAATCGGTCTCCGGCGCCGGCAAGGAGGCGATGGACGAGCTCTTCAATCAGACCCGCGCCATCTACACCAATGCGTCGATCAACCGCGAGCGCTTCACCAAGCAGATCGCCTTCAACTGCATTCCCCATATCGACGTCTTCATGCCCGACGGCTCGACCAAGGAGGAATGGAAGATGCAGGTGGAGACGCGCAAGATCCTCGATCCCGATATTGCGGTCTCGGCGACCTGCGTGCGCGTGCCGGTCTTCATCGGCCATGCCGAGGCGGTCAATGTCGAGTTCGAGAATCCCATCAGCGAGACCGAGGCGCTGGGCGCGTTGCGCGGGGCACCCGGCATCACCGTCATCGACCATCGCGCCGATGAGGGCTACGTCACCCAGATCGAATGCGCCGGCGAAGATTCCGTCTTTGTGAGCCGCCTGCGCGCCGATCCGACGCAGCCCAACACCCTCTCGATGTGGATCGTCTCCGACAATCTGCGCAAGGGTGCCGCTCTCAACGCGGTGCAGATCGCCGAGCATCTGGTGAAGCACGAGCTGGCGATCTAGCTGCATTCTTTCTTTCGTCATTCCCGCGAAAGCGAATCCAGGGCAACTCGTGAGATACCTCGCATGTGGCCCTGGATCGCCGCTTCCGCGCTAGGGCATGTGT
>DATHQQ010000380.1:0-8195 GCA_035482595.1 Verrucomicrobiia bacterium | reverse complement strand
CGGCCGAGCGCACGGTGCTCTCCACGCATTGATCGGTCAGCACGCCGAAGACGATGAGCTGGCGGATATCGAGGGCCCGCAGGACATAATCGATATTGGTCGTGCCGAAGGGACCCGAGGCGGTCTTGCGGATGACGATGTCGTCGTCGGCCGGCGCCAGCTCCTCGATGACCTGCGCCTCCCAGGAACCGCGGGGGTAATTGATGAAGGAGGCCTTGTGATCCAGGCCCCGGTCGCGCCCGTCCTTGGTCAGGCTCTCGATGATGACATAGATGTTCTCGATTCCCAGCCGGCGGGTGGCGGCCTGCAGCTTCTGCTGGTTAGGAATGACCAACTGCTCGAGGCGGTCGAAGAAATAGCGCTTCTCCGCGCCCTCGGGGCCCGCCGCGGTCGGACCCTGCCGCTTCTTGCGGCTGCAATCCTCGTTCTGCATGTCGACGCTGATGAGCGCGGTGCGCTTCGGCTCCAGGGCCTGCTCGCGGTACCGGGGGCCCAGGACCTCGGGCGGCTCGGTGGGACGGTAGAGGCTCATGGTCACGTCACTCCTGCTTGTTGCTCTCCGCCGGCATCATCCACAGCTTGGGGCCGATTGTCACCGAGGACGAGATGGGGCTCGGCCGCTGGGCTCCGTCGATGGCTTGCGCCGCAGCCTTCCGGTCGGCTTCAATGCCGGCATGGACTCCGAAATCCTTTTCTCCTCGGAGGGCGGCCTCGGCCGGGTCCTGCTCAACCGGCCGAAGGCGCTGAACGCCCTGACCCTGGAGATGTGCCATGCCCTGGAGGCCCGGCTCCGCGCCTGGGCGACAGACGACGGCATCGCCGCGGTGGTGGTGCGCGGCGCGGGCGAGCGGGCCTTCTGCGCCGGCGGCGATATCCGCCGCCTTTCGGAGGCGGCCCAGGCCGGCGAGGACTACGCTTACCGCTTCTGGCATGACGAATACCGGCTGAACGCGCTCATCAGCCACTACGCCAAGCCCTATCTCGCTCTGATCGACGGCATCGTCATGGGCGGCGGCGTGGGACTGTCGGTGCATGGGCGCTATCGGGTGGTGAGCGAGCATGCGCTCTTCGCCATGCCGGAGACCGGCATCGGCTTCTTCCCCGATGTCGGCGGGTCGTTTTTCCTGCCGCGCTGCCCCGGGCAGATCGGCCTCTATCTTGGTCTCACCGGCCATCGCCTGAAGGCCGCCGACATGCTCTATGCCGGGATCGCCACGCATTTTGTCCCGCGCGCCCGCCTTCCGGCCCTCGAAGAGGCGTTGGCCGCCGCCGGACGCGGCGCGATCGACACCGTGCTGGCGCGCTTCGCCGAGGATCCGGGCGCCGCATATCTTCCTGCCCACCAGGCGGAGATCGACGATCTCTTCGGCCGGCCGAGCCCGGAAGCGATCCTCGCCGCGCTCGCCGCCAGCGAGACGGAATTCGCCCACCACACGCGCGAGACCCTGGCGCGGAAATCCCCGACCTCGCTGGCGCTGGCCTTCCGCGAGATCCGTGCCGGCGCGGCCCTCGATATCGACGATTGCCTGCGCATGGAATGGCGGATGGCGAGCCATGCCCCCGGCCATCTTCCCGACTTCCATGAAGGCGTGCGGGCGGTCATCATCGAGAAGCACAACAAGCCGAGCTGGTCGCCGGCGCGACTGGCCGACGTCGACCATGCTGCGATCGATGCTTTCTTCGCGCCCGCCGCCCGCGGCGAGCTCGATATCCCATAACCGGCGATCAGGAGGGGACTCTCATGGCGCGGATCGGCTTCATCGGCCTCGGCAATATGGGCGGCCCCATGGCGCGCAACCTGCTGAAGGCCGGCCATCGGGTGACGGCCTTCGATCTCGTGCCGGACCTCATCGCCCAGCTCGTCAAGGACGGCGCCATCGCGGCGACCTCGCCCGCCGAGGCCGCCCGCGCGGCCGAGATCGTCGTCACCATGCTGCCGGCGGGCGAGCATGTGCGGGAGGTCTATCTGGGCGCGGGCCAAGTGTTGAAAACGGCGACCCCCCGCACGCTGCTGATCGACAGCTCCACCATCGACGTCGAGACCGCCCGCGAGGTCGCCGCCGCCGCCGCCGCGGCGGGCCGGTTGATGGTCGATGCACCGGTCTCCGGCGGGACCGCCGGTGCCGCGGCGGGCACGCTCACGTTCATGGTCGGCGGGCCGGCCGAAGCCTTCGCCGCTGCCCAGCAGTTCCTCGAAGCCATGGGTAAGACCATCGTATATGCCGGCGGGGCGGGTAACGGCCAGGCGGCCAAGATCTGCAACAACATGATCCTGGGTATCTCGATGATCGCCGTGTCGGAGGCCTTCGCTCTGGCGGAGAAGCTCGGCCTCGAGGCCCAGAAGCTGTTCGACATCGCGTCCAAATCCTCGGGCCAATGCTGGTCCCTCACCAGCTATTGCCCCGTCCCCGGCCCGGTGCCGAGCTCGCCGGCAAATCGCGGATACAAGGCGGGCTTCAGCGCGGATATGATGTTGAAGGATCTGCGCCTCTCCCAGCAGGCAGCCTCCAAGACCGCCGCGCTCACCCCTCTAGGGGCGGCGGCAACCGGGCTCTATGGCCGCTATACGCAGGGCGGTTATGGCGGCAGCGATTTCTCCGGCATCATCCGGATGCTGCGGGGGAGGGATTAGGTCGCTTCCCCTCGCGCTGTCCCCATCGCCCAGCTCTTCAGATCCGCGGCGGGGTCGGCGGCGACGGCCTTCGGGATCGACCTTCCGGCCTCGATGATCTTCTTGCCGAAGGCATAGGCCAGCGCATCGTTCTTGGAATCCACCGCGATGAGGCGGTCGCCGGCGAAATACCAGACCGACTGGCTGCCCTCGCGCTTGCCCGATCGCAGCACCGCATCGTCATAACCGCGCGACAGGCCGGCGATCTGCAGCTTGACGTCATATTGATCCGACCAGAACCAGGGCACGGGATCGTAATCGCCGGAAGCGCCCAGCATGGCGGCCGCGGCATGCTCGGCCTGCTCGATGGCGTTCTGCACGGATTCGAGCCGGGTGCGCTGGCCGTGCCAGGGGAAATTGGCGCAATCGCCGGCCGCGAAGATCTCCTCGACCGAGCTGCGGCAGGATCCGTCCACCAATATGCCGTTCTCCACCGCAAGCCCCGCGCCTTGCGCTAGATCGTCGTTGGGCGTGATGCCGATGCCGATGACGGCGAGATCCGCCTCGATCAGGCTGCCGTCGGCCATCAGCGCACCGGTAAGTCGGCCGCCCGCGCCCAGGAGTTCCCGCAGCCCGGCCGATTCACGGATGACGACGCCATGGCGGCCATGCAATTCGCGGAAATAATCCGCGGTGAGTTGGCAGGCGACCCGTTGCAGGATGCGCGGCGCCATCTCGACCAGGATCACCCGCAACCCCTTGGCCGCGGCGACTGCGGCGGCTTCGAGGCCGATATAGCCGCCGCCCACCACGAGCAGAGCCTTGCCCGGGACGACAGCCGGCGTGAGGGAATCGACATCGGCCAGGTTTCGGATGGTGAAGACGCCGGCGAGATCGCCGCCGACGGAAGCCGGCAGGCGGCGCGGCCGCGCGCCCGTCGTCAGCGCCAGCTTGGCATAGCGGAGCTCGGACCCGTCCCCCAGGATCACGCGGCGCTCCCGCGGCGAGAGGGCCGCCACCGGGGCCGACAGCCTGAGCTCGATATCCTGCTCCCCATACCAGCTCTCCGGCCGGATCAGGAGGCGCGGCAGATCCAGCTCGCCGGACATGTATTTCTTCGACAGCGGCGGACGCTGATAGGGGGGAACGGGCTCCTCCCCCAGCATCAGCAGCGGGCCGTCATAGCCTAGCGCCCGCAGCCGCGCGGCCAGCGACACCCCGGCCTGGCCGGCGCCGATAATGATGATGGGATCCGGCATCGAGGCGCGGCTGAGCAGGGCGGCTAGAGCCGCGGCACTTTGAGGATCAGCCCGTCGAGTTCCGCCGCCGAGATGATCTGGCAGCTGAGCCGGCTCGTGGCCTGCCGGTCGACCATGGTGATCTCCAGCATGTCGCTCTCCATCTCGCTGGGGCCCCCGGTCTTGGCGAACCAGGCGGGATCGACGAAGACATGGCAGGTGGCGCAGGAAAGGCAGCCGCCGCATTCCCCGATCACATCGGGCACATTATGGGCGACGGCCGCCTCCATCATGTTGTGCCCCACGGGGACCTCGGCGGTAATCTCCTTGCCATTGCCAAGGACCCAGGTGACTTTCGGCATACGCGTCTTCCTTTCCGTCGTCGTCCATCAAGCGCGGTCAGACATAATAGATGTAGAAATCGCGAAGGGAATCGCCTTCCAGCGACGCCGTCTTCTCGATCTCGTGCCGCTTCACGAAGATATGATTCTCGACCAGCGCCGCGCCCACGGCCGCCACGAGCTCGTGATCCGCCGCCAGGGCCTCCAGGGCGGCAGCCAGGCTGTCGGGGGTCCCCTCCTCCGCATCCTGCCGCCCGATGCAATCGCCGGTCTCCGCCGGTGGCAATTCATAGCCGCCGGCGAGCCCGAGCCTGGCCGCCTGCAGCACCACCGCCACCGCCGTATAGGGATTGGCGGCCCCATCGCCCATGCGATGCTCGATCCTCGCTCTGGCGCCCCCTTCGGCGGAGAGCCGCGTGGTAGCGCCCCGGTGATCCACCCCCCAATTGCGCCAATAGCCCGACAGGCTCGCCGGCCTCAGACGCTCATAGGAATTGACCGTCGGCGCCAGCAGCCCGGCCATGCCGCGATGATGATGCAGGAGGCCGGCGATGGAGCCCCGGATCAGCGGGGTCATCGTCTCCGGCGTTCGGCCTTCCCCGAGCGCATTGCGGCCGTCCTTGTCGAGAAAGCTCAAATTCGCATGCAGCCCGCTGCCGCTCTTGCCCGGTATAGGTTTGGGCATGAAGGTGAGGATGATCCCGTGGTCCAGCGCGATCTCACGGGCCAGGAGCCGGAACAGGAAGGCCTCGTCCACCGCCTTCACCGGATCGTCATGGGCGAGGGTGAATTCGAACTGCGGTGAATCATACTCGCTGGTGAGGCTGTCCATCCTCAGCCCGGCCTCGGCGGCCTTGCTCCATATGGCATCGGTGAAGCGGAGCGGATCGGCGAGCCGGCCGGTGCCATAGACATAGGCCCCCGGCGTGTCATAGGGGACGAGCCTGCCCGCCCCGTCGCGCTGGAAGGCATAGGCCTCGAGCTCGAGGCCCACTCTGGGCGAATAACCCAGGGCCTGCCATTGCCGGACCGTGCGCTTCAGCAGGCTCCGCCCGCAGAGGGGCAAAGCTGCGCCGCCGCTCTCCGCCAGATCGGCCACGACGACTTTGGTATCCGGCTCCCAGCCCTCCCGGATATCCGCCGCCCTGTAGACCGCATCCATGTCCGGCAAGCCCTCCAGCATCTTCGAGCCCGGTGCTGCCAGGAGATCCTTGTCATAGCCGATGGCAAAGACGCCCTGGCAGAAGCGCGAGCTGCCGTCGCCGATCTTGCTCGCCGGGAGATATTTGCCGCGCGCCAGATTGAGATGGTCGCAAAACAGAAGCCGCAGCCGCTCGCCCATCGCCATCTCGCCATCGCCATCCGGGGTAGGATTTCTACCGCCATCGGACGCGGAGCGCAGGGGCTAAATGTCGCGGTGTAAGGCGGATCGATGCCGGTGGGCTACAGCAGCCGCTCGTAGAATCCGCCAATGACGATAGCCACAAGAACGATGATTAAAAAAACCTAGTGAAGATAAATACCATCAGGATGCAAAGCGCCCAGAGCATCGCCCAGCCGGCGAGATTGACCCGCCCCAATCCCGTCGCGGTGGGAGTCAGCCACCATGAGAGCCGCTTGCTGACCCAGGGCACCAGGTAATTCAGCAAGACGATGCTGGCGATATTGGACAGGAAGAGCGCGACGGGAAAAGGCAACTTCGCCCAGCCGAGCAGGTAGGGGTTCACCACGAAAATGCCGAACAGGAACACGATGGGATAGAGCAGCATCAGGACGATCAGGTTCATCTTCCACGCCGAGGGCGGCGCGGTGCCGGCGCCCCCCGACGGGAACCATTGGTCGAATCCGCTGCGGGCGATGCGGGTGTGGAATTCCTCGGTGAAGCTGCCGGCGTCCTTGAGCAGCTCTCGGCGCTCCGGGGAATCCATCCAGGCCTTGAGATGCTCTTCCGTATCGAAGCGCAGGATGGAGAGCCAATCCTCCTGCACGCCGGCGATCGGCGGCTCGAAGCGATAGCCCTGGAAGCCCGGCGCCTTTGTCTGAGCGGCGGCGATGCGTTGCTCCCAGCGGCGATAGGCGGGCTCCTGCCCGGGCTTGATGCGGGTCGAGATCACGACGGCGACGGGGGCCGGCAGCGCACCCGCCGCACCGTCCTTCACGATATGGATATCGTCGCTGCCCACCAGCATCGCCGCGACCCCGTCCACGCGCTTCAGCCGTTCGGGCGAATTGAGCCAGGCGACGGCATTGGCCTCGCTGGCGAAGCGCTGCACGATCACCCAGTCGACCTGCTGCGGCGGGCTCGGCGGGATAACCGTCTGCTCGATGAAGCCGGGGAAGGTCTGGATGACCTTGCTGGTCTCCGCTTGCCAGCGGGCGAAGGCGTCGTTGAACTCGACCCTCACCCGCGTCTGGGTGACGATCGAGACGTGGCCCCCGCGGGCTGGAGGAGTCGCTGCGCTCATGCTTTGGGCGCGAGCTTGTCGAAGATGCGGTCTGCCGTGAATGGCAGATGGGCGAAGCGCACCCCGGTCGCATTGGCGAGCGCATTGGAAATGGCGGGCGCAACCGGATTGATCGAGGACTCCCCTTGGGGCTTGGCGCCCAGCGGCCCGAATTTGTCATGGGTGTCCGCGAAGAAGACATCGGTCTGCGGCACATCGGCAAAAGCGGGAATGCGGTAGTTGCGCAGATTCGGGTTCACCACCTTGCCCTCGGCGTCATAGACGAAGTTCTCCGTCAGGGCCCAGCCGATTCCCATCCCGACGGCGCCTTCGACCTGGCCGCGGCACTGCATGGGATTGATCAGCCGCCCGATATCGGCGGCCTGGACGCTCTGCAGGATGCGGATTTCGCCGGTCACGCGATGCACGGCCAGGCGTATCCCCTGCACATTGAAGGCAATGGAGCGCGGCGAGAGATAGGCCTTGCGCTTGGCCTCGAAATGATGGCCCTCCGCACGCCCGGCGGCGTAGAGATCCGGCAGGGAGATGCGCTGATTGCCACGGATGACATAGCCCTCTTCCAGCTTCCAGTCGGCAGGGTCGGTGCTTGTGTGCTTCGCGGCGTATTCGAGGATATTCACGCGCAGCGCCCGCGCCGTCAACTCCACCGCCTGGCCGGCGACCACGGTGCCGGTGCTGGCGAAGGTGCCGGTGTCATAGGGGGTGAGGTCGGTGTCGGCGTTGATGATGTCGATCTGATCGGCGCGCGATCCCACGATCTCGGCGGCGATCTGGCGATGGGAGGTGACCGAGCCATTGCCCATCTCGGTCGAGCCGATGGCGAGATGATAGGTCCCGTCGGGGAGCAATTTCATCTCACCACCCGAACGATGCTCTGTCGGCGGACCACCTTCCTGGGCCGCCATCGCCAGGCCTCTGCCTTCGGCCCAGTCATCCCCCGCGGGCTTGGGCAGGCCGCTACCCTTGGTCAGGGCCTGTTCGACATAGTCCACGCATTTGTCGAGACCGTAGCTGCCGATATCGACATCGCCGGTCTCCGCAAACACGGATTGGATCCAATCGCCCTGCCGGAGCATGTTCTTGCGCCGCATGGTGAAGGGATCCACCCCCAGGAGCCGTGCCATCTCGTCGATCGCGCATTCGATGGCGAAGGTCGTCTGGGACGCGCCATAGCCGCGGAAGCCGCCGCCCGGGACGACATTGGTGTAGACCGCATAGCCGTCCCCCTTCTTGTTGGGGCAGCGATAGCCGCCGAGGGGGACGCCCATGGCCGCGCCGAGGGTCTCGCCGGAATGCGCCCCATAGGCACCGGCATTGGAGACCACATGGATTTCGAACGCGGTCAGGGTCCCGTCGCGCTTGGCCCCGAGCTTGACCCGAGTCGTCATCTGATGACGGGTGGAGGCGCCTATGAACTGCTCCTCCCGGGTGAATTCCCATTTCACGGGACGCCCGAGCTTCAGCGTGGCGAGCAGGACGAGATCCTCCGAGAGCATCTCCTGCTTGCCCCCGAAGCCGCCGCCGACCCGCTCGGTGAAGA
>DATHQQ010000379.1:0-3437 GCA_035482595.1 Verrucomicrobiia bacterium | reverse complement strand
ATTCCGTGCCGCGGTTGCCGTGAAACCCAGCGACGGCGGCCAGGAGGTCTTCGGCGTGATCCGCGCCAGCGCCCATACCCTGGTGGACCGCACCGCCCGGATGGTGAGCCTCTTCAACTTCAGCCTGCTGCAGATCGATTTCCCCTCCTTGCCCGACCACGGCCAGCGCTATTACGCCGATCTCGGCCGGCTGCTGCCCGCCGCCACGACGCGGATCTCCCTCGACCGCCTGCAGGGCTTCCTGGCCGTCCAGAAGCTGACGGCGAAGACGGTGGCGGTGAAGAACGATCCGCCGGAGATCATCGTCAGCTATCGGACCGCCGTTCTCGTGCCGGTCTCCGGATATCCGGCGCTCCGCACCGTAGCCGGCACCGACTATCAACGGGTCGTCAACACCCGGGCCCTGATCCTCTATGGGCCCGGCGGCGCCATCTATCTGCATGTCTATGACGGCTGGATGGTCGCCAGCGCGCTGGATGGCCCCTGGCATGTCGCGCAGAGCGTGCCGGCCGAGCTGAACAACATCGCAACCGATCTGGCGAAGAAGGATGTGGTCGACCTCCTCCAGGGCAATGGGAAGACCAAGCCTTCGCTGGCGGTCTCGGTGCCCACGATCCATGTCGCCTACAAGCCGACCGAGCTGGTCGTCTTCCGGGGCCAGCCGCAATTCGTGCCCATCGCCAACACCATGCTTCTCTGGGCCAGCAACAGCCTGAACGACGTCATCATCGACACCGACAACAACGACTACTATGTCCTGATCTCGGGCCGCTGGTTCCGCGCGCGTTCCCTGGCCGGTCCCTGGAGCTATGTTCCCGGCAAGGAGCTGCCGGCGGATTTCCGGCGCATACCGCCGGGGGTTCCGTCGGCGGAGGTGCTGGCTTCCGTGGCGGGCACGTCTCAGGCGAAGGAAGCGCTGATCGCGGATTCGATTCCCCAGACGGCCCTGATTCCGCGGCAAGGAGGCCCGAGCTTCACCCCGGTCTTCGACGGCGCGCCGCAGTTCCGCGCCATCGAAGGGACGCCGCTGCAATATGTCGCGAATTCGCCCGACGCCATCATCGAGGTCAATCCCTCGAGCTTCTATGCGCTGCGCCGGGGCGTCTGGTTCACCTCCACCTCCGTGCTCGGGCCCTGGGTCGTGGCGAGCTATGTTCCCGACGTCATCTATTCGATCCCGGCGAGCTCATCCCTGCACTACGTGACCTATGTGCAGGTCTATTGGGCGAGCCCGGAATCCGTCGAGGTCGGCTATACCCCCGGCTATGTCGGAACGGTGGTGGAGCCCGACGGCGTCGTCGTCTACGGCACGGGCTATGACTATCCGGCCTGGGTGGGCGTCGACTATTACCCCGCCCCGCCGACCTATGGCGTCGCCGTCTATCCCGCCTATGATCCCGCCGCCGATGCCGCCTTCGGTTTCGCCATGGGCATGGCCACCGAGGAGCTGCTCATGCCGGCTCCCTATTGGGGTCCCGTCTACTACAACGACTACTACTGGAACGACTACTACTGGCACGACGGTTGGCACGGCTGCTGCTACAACCCCGGCTACGACAATTTCTACGGCCACTACGCCAACACCACCTACAACGGCTATCACGACTACGGCTACAACCCCTATACCGGCAATTCCGGCGAGGCGAGCCATTTCAATACCTATAATTCCCGCACCGGCGTCAGCTCCAACGTGCACAGCTATTCGGGCTACAACGCCTACACCGGCAACGAGGCCGCGGGTTACAATCGGCAGTTCCACAACAATGAGACCGGAACCTCGGGCGATGTGGACCGCAATGCGGCCTATAATCCCGAGACGGGCAATTTCGCGCGCGCCGGCAGCGCCTCGGCCCACAACCCGAATACCGGTTCCAGTGCCGATGTGCAGCATGCCTCGACCGGCAATGTGTATGGGAAGAGCGCCGGCGAGACGACCGCGACGGTGACCAATGGCAGGACAGGCCAAACCAACACCTATGGCGTGGCCCACAACGGCAACAACGTCTATGCCGGGTCGGACGGCAATGTCTATCGCAACAATGGCAGCGGTTGGCAGCAGAATACCGGCAGCGGCTGGCACGACACCGACTCCTCCTTCGATTCCTCCCAACTCGACGACGAGAACCAGGCCCGGAGCTGGGGCGATTCCCGCTATTCCAGCTACGCCAACCGCGGCTATTATGGTGATAGTGGCTTCAGCGGCGGCTTTCGGGGCGGGTCTTTCGGTGGCTGGGGCGGCGGCGGCTGGGGCGGTCGCAGCTGGGGCGGTGGCGGCGGCGGGTTCCACCGCTTCGGGGGCCGCTGGTAGGGCCGCATCACCTTCCCGTGTCAGATTAAGGCGAATCCTGGGCGATTTATGGCGACTCCGGTAAACGTCGCCCCATACCGCATTGTTCCCAATTAATTTTTAGGTTTCGCCTTGAGCCAAAACGGGGTATATGGATTAATATCGTAGCTCAGAGACGCGCCGTTGGCGGTGCGGGGAAGACGGGCTATACTCGACTCGCTGTTCTAGGGATGGTTAGTCGCTATCAAGGGGGTCATCATGAAACTACAGGTTCTCGGCGCCGTTGCGGCCCTCGGTCTGTTGGCCGGCTGCGTCAGCAATATCGAGGAAGTCGGCAAGGCGAAGGGTACGGGCTCTGCCTTTACCCAAGCCTTGACCGAGGAATACAAGTCTTTCGTCGCCGAAGAGCACGACGAATACGACTGGTCCGCTGCCGACTATTTTGCCCGCAAGGGCCTGACGGCAGCTTCCGGTACGGCGGTTCCGCCGGAAGATCCGGCGACCTATGACCTTGGCGATGCGGCGAGCGAGATCGCCGCGGCGCGCCAGCGTCTGATCACCGACCTCGACAATGGCGGCCGCGATGCGAAGCCTGCGGTGGCTGCCAAGGCCCAGGTCAAGTTCGACTGCTGGGTCCATGAGCAGGACGAAGGCTGGCAGAAGGACGAGATTGCGGCCTGCAAGAACGACCTGATGGCCGCTCTTGACGAGCTGGAGAAGAAGGAAGCGGCGGCGGCTGGGGCGATGGCTCCGGGCAACTACACCGTCTACTTCGACTTCGACAAGGCCGTCATCAACGCGGCGGGTCAGCAGGTCATCAACCAGGTGCTGGCCGATGCGAAGATGCATCCGCCGTCATCGGTCTCGGTGACCGGCCATACCGACACGGTGGGTCCGGCCGACTACAACATGGCTCTGGGTCTGCGTCGTGCCGACGCGGTCCGCTCGGCCCTGATCGCCGGCGGCGTGCCCGCCGACAAGATCACGGTCGCCAGCCGTGGCTTCACGGATCTGGCGGTGCCGACCGGCCCGAACGTTCGCGAGGCCAAGAACCGCCGCGCCGAGATCATCCTGCAGCCGTAATCGCAGGAAACTCGACCGACGAAGCTACCGGCGGCGCCGGGGGAAACCCCGGCGCCGCTTTCTTTTT
>DATHQQ010000378.1:0-2023 GCA_035482595.1 Verrucomicrobiia bacterium | reverse complement strand
CTCCAGGCGAACCTGGACGGCCTCGTATCGTGGGCGCAGGCAATTCGAAAGCACGGCGTGGCTGCCGAGGTGGACCCGATGGCACATCAGAGATGCCCGCGGCGAAACCTCGGTAGCCACGTCAGGGGACATGTCCCTTCGCCGAGGTGAGCCCCGGCCCGTCAGCTCAGCGACGCTATCTCGAAATCACCTCGACCCTCTCCCAGGGGACACCGTGCGTGGCCGCGAACACCCTTGCGACAGTCTCTGCCACGGTGTAGCTGGCGACTTCCTTGCCGACGAGCATGCGGGTTTCGCCGTTTTTCACGAGCACCACTTGCAGCAAGTAGGCGTTCCAGCCTCTTGTGATGATCGCCTGGACGTTGCCTGGTTCCTCCTCAAGCGGATGGGCGATCCGCTGGTCGCGGGATATTTGACCGGGTGTGACGTCGGGCATGAAAATTCTCCCTGTTCCGCCCCCTCGACTGAACACGCGAAGACGCTTTCAGTTGCAGCCTTCGAGCGCCACCTCGAAATCACTGCGGAAAACGCCCGCGCAATCACCTCGGCCTCGTGATGGCCTTCGAAGCGGCCCACATTGCCGCGGGCGTCTCCGGCGCCGGTGATCGGCCAGCGCTCCAGGATTTCTCGGTTAGTGGCTGGGGGACCTGGATTCGAACCAGGGTTGACGGAGTCAGAGTCCGTAGTCCTACCGCTAGACGATCCCCCAGCAGGGGCAGCCCCGCTTGGGGGGCGCTCGGACGGCGCGCAATCTAGTGCCGAAGGCCCCGGCTTTCAAGCGCCGATGGCGGGGGTGCCCGCGCCCGACGGCCAAGAGGCCGGGGCGTCGCGAAAGGCCGCCCCCTCGACCGCTAGGCCCTTCGCCCCATTGATCTTTCGCGCTCTCTTGGACCGCCGGCGAAAGCCGGTTAGGATCGATCCCGAAAATGGGTGCCGGGGCTCAAGCGGGAGCCGTGGCCGGCATCCGGGGAGCTGGAACTTGAACCGCAATGTCGGCCTGGAGCCTGCCCGCCTGAACGGGGGGAGTCCGGTCGACGGCGACGGGGCTGTGCTGGCCGCGCTCGACCTCGGCACCAACAACTGTCGGTTGCTGGTGGCGCGGCCGCGAGGCGAGGGGTTCCGCGTCGTCGATGCATTCTCGCGAATCGTCCGCCTGGGCGAGGGGCTGGGTGCGAGCGGCTCGCTCTCCCGCGCCGCCATGGACCGCACCGTCGAGGCCCTCAAGGTCTGCGCGGGCAAGATGCGCCGCCAGGGCGTGACCCATGCCCGCAGCGTCGCGACCGAGGCATGCCGGCGCGCCGACAATTGCGCCGAGTTCGTCGGCCGGGTCCGCCGCGAGACCGGGATCGCGATCGAGATCATCAGCAATCATGAGGAAGCGGCGCTCGCCTTCGCCGGCTGCGCGCCGCTGCTGATGGACTCGCCGCGCCGGGCGCTCGCCTTCGATATCGGCGGCGGGTCGACGGAAGTCGGCTGCCTCGAGCTGGCAGCCGGCGCGCCGCCGCGCCTGGCATCCTCCCATTCCATTCCCGTGGGGGTGGTGGTGCTGGCCGAGCGCCACGGCACCGGCCGCATCTCGCGGGCGATCTATGAGGCCATGGTGGAAGAGACCATGGCGCTGCTGCGGGAATTTGCCGCCGCGGCGGAGCTGAGCGAGGCCGCCATGGCGGGCGAGCTGCAGATGCTCGGCACCTCGGGCACCATCACCACGCTCTGCGGCGTGCATCTCGAGCTGCCGCGCTACGACCGCGCCCGGGTCGACGGCGCCAGTTTGGATTTCGCCACCATCGACAAGATCAGCGAGAGCCTCGCCGGCATGGGCTGGGAGGAGCGCGCGGCCATCCCCTGCATCGGGCGCGAGCGTGCCGATCTCGTGGTCGCTGGCTGCGCCATCCTCGCGGCCATCTGCCGGCTCTTCCCCGTCGGGCGCCTCAGGGTCGCTGATCGCGGGGTGCGCGAGGGGATCCTCATGGGCCTGCTGGCGGCGGGGGCGGCGCCAGAGGGTGCGCCCCGGGGCCAAGCT
>DATHQQ010000377.1:0-3027 GCA_035482595.1 Verrucomicrobiia bacterium | reverse complement strand
CCTATGCCCGTCTCGTCCGCTCCCAGGTCATCGTCCTCAAATATGCCGATTTCGTGCTTGCGGCGCGCACCATCGGGTTGGGCGAGCTTCGGGTGATGACCCATCATCTTCTGCCCAATGCCATCGCCCCCGCCGTGGTCTTCGTCATGACCGATGCGGTGTTGACCATCGTGCTCGGCTCCTCCCTCGGATTCCTCGGCTTGGGGGTGCAGCCGCCGACGGCCGAATGGGGCGTGATGATCGCCGAAGGCCAGCTCTATCTCGGTACCGCCTGGTGGATCAGCGTCTTCCCCGGCATCGCCATCTCGGTGCTGGCCCTCGGCTTCTCGCTGGTCGCCGATGGACTGGCGCGGCTGCTGCATACCCAGCCATGAACGAGGACATCCTTCTCGCGGTCGAGGATCTGGAGGTCGAGTTCGCGACGGCCCATGGGCTCGTGCCGGCGCTGCGCGGCGTCTCCTTCGCCATGAACCGCGGCGAGGTGCTGGGGATCGTGGGGGAGAGCGGCTCGGGCAAGACGGTCGCCTGCCGCGCCGTGATGCGCCTCCTAGCGGAAAATGCCCGCATCGCCGGCGGCCGGATCCGCTTCGAGGGGCATGACATGCTGGCCCTCGATCCGGCCGGGCTTGCCAAGCTGCGCGGCGAGCGCATCGCCATGATCTTCCAGAACCCCTCGACCCATCTCGATCCGCTGATGACCGTCGGCCGCCAGGTCGGCGAGGTGCTGCGGGTCCATCAAGGCCTGGATGCCGCCACGGCGCGACGGCGTTCCATCGAGCTCCTGGCCGATATGCGTATTCCCGAGCCTGAGCGCCGTGTCGATGCTTATGCCCATCAATTGAGCGGCGGCATGCGTCAGCGGGTGATGATCGCCGGCGCGCTCGCCTGCCGGCCGAGCCTGCTCATCGCCGACGAGCCGACCACGGCCCTGGATGTCACGGTCCAGGCCCAGATCCTGGAGCTCCTGCGCCAGCTTCGCCAGGAGCGTGGGCTTTCCATCATCCTGGTCTCCCATGATCTCGGCGTCATCGCCCAGATGTGCGACCGCGTCGTGGTGATGAAGGATGGCAAGGTCGTCGAAACCGGCAGCGTCGCGCAGGTCATCGGCCGGCCCCAGGCCGACTACACCCGCCGCCTCATCGCCTCCCAGCCGGCGCTGATGCCGCCGCGGGCGACCCCGGCCAAGCCGCCGGAAGATCCGATCCTGACTCTGGACGACCTGCAGGTCCGCTTCGTCCAATCCCATGGCTTCGTCGACTGGCTGCGCCGCCGCCCGCCCCATCTGGTGCGCGCCGTCGATGGGATCACCCTCTCGGTCAATCGCGGGGAGGCATTGGGCATCGTCGGCGAGAGCGGCTCCGGCAAGAGCACCATTGCTCGGAGCGTCGTCGGGCTGGCGCCGGTCAGCGGCGGCCGCATCGTCTTCGAGAAGACCCCCGTGCAGGAGATGGACGCCGCCCGGCGCCAGGCCTTCCGCCGCGCCGTCCAGATGGTGTTCCAGGACCCCTTCACCTCGCTCAATCCGAGCTACACCGTGGCGCAGACGCTGGCCGAGCCTTTGCGCCGGCACAAGATCTGCCCGCTTTCGAAGCTGCCGGCCGAGATCGCCGAGCTGATGGTGAAGGTCGATCTTTCGCCCGACCTGCTCTCGCGCCGGCCGGCGCAGCTCTCCGGCGGACAACGCCAGCGCGTCGGCATTGCCCGCGCGCTCGCGCTGCGCCCGAAGCTCATCATCGCCGATGAGGTGACCTCCGCGCTCGACGTCACCGTCCAGGCCCAGATCCTGGGCCTGTTCGAGAAGCTGCGCAGCACGATGAACCTCTCCCTCATCCTCATCACCCATGATCTCGCCGTGGTGCGCCATCTCTGCGAGCGCGTTGCCGTGATGCGCCACGGCCGGCTGGTGGAGATCGGGACCACGGAACAGATATTCACCGCCCCGCGCGAGGCCTATACCCAGGAGCTGCTGGCGGCGATTCCACGCATCGACCGCTTTAAGTCAGAAGGCGAGCGGCCGGTCGCCGTCTCCCTGGGGGCTAAGAGAATGGGGATCGAATGAAGCTCGAGGAATATGCGCGCTATGACGGGTTGGGGTTGGCCGAGCTGGTGGCGCGCCGCGAGGTGACTCCGCGGGAACTTGGGGCGCTGGCGCTGGCGGGCATCGAGAAGGTCAATCCGCGGCTGAACGCCGTGATCGAGACCTTCCCCGAGCGGCTGCAGAAGCTGGCGCCACCTGCTGGCCCCTTCGGCGGCGTGCCGCTGCTGGTGAAGGATTTCCCCATCGAGAAAGGCGTGAAGGGCGAGATGGGCTCCCAGCTCTTCGCCGGCCTCGCCCCCGACCAGGACAGCGAGCTGATGCTTCGCCTGCGCCGCGCCGGCTTCGTCAATCTGGGCCGCACGGCCTCGTCCGAGCTCGGCCTCGCCGCTTTGACCCGATCCCGGCAGTCGGGTATCACGCGCAATCCTTGGGATCCCAGCCGATCCACCGCCGGCTCGACCGGTGGCGGTGCGGCTGCCGCCGCCGCCGGCATCGTGCCCATCGTCCAGGGCTGCGATGGCGGCGGCTCCATCCGCAATCCGGCGTCCTTTTGCGGGCTGGTGGGGCTGAAGCCCAGCCGCGGGCGGATCAGCGCCGGCCCCGATGAAGGCGAATCCCTGGGCGGCATGGCCATCTCCTTCGTCCTCACCCGGTCCTTGCGCGATTGCGCGGCGGCGCTGGATGCCGTGGCGGGCCCCGGCATCGGCGATCCCTACGAGATCGCCCCGCCGGTCCTTCCCTATGCCGAGGAGATCAGCCGCCCCGCCCGGCGCATCAAGATCGCCTTCACCCCGCGGGCCTGGTCCGGCCTGCCCTTGGATTCCGAGCTCGACGCCGGCGTCAGATCCGTCGCCAAGCTGCTCGAAGGCATGGGACATGAGGTGAGCGAGCAGGCTCCGGCCTTCGACTATGAGGAATTCCTGGCGGCGCAGATCGAGCTCTGGTGCGGCCATACGGCCTATGGCATCAGCGCCTTGGCCGAGGCCCTC
>DATHQQ010000376.1:0-4278 GCA_035482595.1 Verrucomicrobiia bacterium | reverse complement strand
AAGGCCGCCGAGGGATCGCTGAAGCGACTGGGCATTGAGGTCATCGATCTGTTGTATCAGCATCGCGTCGATCCCAACGTGCCGATCGAAGATGTCGCCGGCACCGTCCGTGACCTGATCGCCGAAGGCAAGGTCAAGCATTTCGGCATGTCCGAGCCGAGCGTCGAGACGGTGCGCCGTGCCCATGCAGTCCAGCCCGTCACCGCGCTCCAGAACGAATATTCTCTGTGGACGCGTGGCCCTGAGACCAACGGGATCCTCGGTGCCTGCGAAGAGCTTGGCATCGGCTTCGTGCCGTACAGCCCGCTGGGCAGAGGGTTCCTGACTGGCGCCATGTCATCGGAAACCAAGATTGCGGAGGGTGATTATCGAAAGCTTCTGCCCCGCTTTACCCCCGAAGCGATGCAGAAGAACCAGGTACTGGTCGACCTGCTGAAGCGGATCGCGCGCGAAAAGAACACCACCCCGGCTCAGCTCGCGCTCGCCTGGCTGCTGGCGCAGCGCCCGTGGATCGTCCCGATCCCGGGCACGACGAAGCTCCATCGCCTGCAGGAGAATATCGGCGCATCGACCGTCGAGCTGACTGCCGCCGATCTCGCCGAGATCGAACGCGCAGCTGCTGCGATCCAGGTCGAGGGCGACCGCTATCCCCCGCAGCTCCAGGCGATGATTGGTCGCTGATTGAGCTGCACGCCGCGGCCCTAGGTCGCCATACGCGACTGCTCGTTAGGCTAGCGAAGAGGCCATCCCCGCTGCTTTCTCGACATCCCACGACGTGGATGGCCGGGACAAGCCCAGCATGACGGTTGAGAGAGTGCGGTCTGACTGGAGGCGTCGCCTCAGTCTCCTCCGCCGGTCTTCCGCGGCGGTGTCGATTCCAACAGCAGCAAAGCCGCCGGCCGATTCGAGAGGTTGCGCTTGTACTCGTCCATCAGCGCCTCGGCATCGGCGCGGCCGGCGGCCTCGGCCTTGTCGGCATCGCCGGCGGCGATGGCCTCGACCATGTCGCGGTGCGGCTTCAGCACGCTGTCCGGCACCTTGTCGCCCTGGTTGCGGGCATAGAGACGCAGCAGGCGCTGGCCCTGGTCCAGCAGCCCGCTCATCCAGCTGGCGAGGAAGGGATTGCCGCTGATCTCGGCGATGGCGGTGTGAAAATCATGGTTGAAGCGGACCATGGACTTCATATCGCCGCGATGAAGCGCATCCTCATGATCATGGACGATGCGCCAGAGCCCCTCGACCTGAGGCGGGGTGATATTGGCGGCGGCCAGCCGCGCGCTCAGGCGATAGAGCAGAAGCGTGGCATCGAAATAGGCGGGCAACGTCGCCACATCGAAGGGGGCGACGATGGAGGTGCGGTTGCGCAGATTCTGCACCAGCCCTTCGGCGGAGAGGCGGATCAGCGCCTCGCGCACCGGCGAGCGCGAGACTCCGAACTGCCGGCTGACCAGGGTCTCGTCCAGCAGAGTGCCGGGCTTCAGCTCGAGATCGAGGATCTGGGCCCGAAGGCTGTCGTAGACATAGACCGCCCCGGTGCCCCGGGTGCGCCGCGGGCGTTTGGGCGACCCCGCCGCACGCGGCTTGGCCTTGGCCGTGACGGCGGGCTTAGCCACCGGCTTTTCCATTGCCATGCTTGCGCCGATAGGCCCGCCAGGTCATGGCCCAGGCCTTGGGATCCTCCAACGGCCCGCCTTTGATCTGATGGATCGGCTGGGCGTGAGGGGCGGTCTTCACCATCTCCGGTTTCGCATAGGCCTCATCGACGATTGCCGCGATCACCCCGATCCATTCGTCGAGATCCTCCTTGGAGTACATCTCGCCGGCCTCGGGCGTGAAGGGCTCGGGCACGACCCAGGGTTCATGGGACATCCAATAGGGATCGATGCCGTAATCGGCCATGCGGTTGGCGACATCGACGGTCCCGACGCCGGTCTCCTCCTTGAGCTTGCCCAGACCCCAGCGCGTCATTTCCATGCGCCAGGATTTGGCCCGGGGATTGGAGCGGCTGAGGCCCCGAATGCGGCCCAGCTTCTCGTCCATGTAATTGTTGGCCAGCACCGAGAGGTCGGAGGCCTCGTTGATGCCCTCGGCCCCCATGGCACGCGCCCAGGCATAGGCCTTCAGCACCTGGGGCACATTGCCCCAATATTCGCGGATCTTGCCGGTGCTCAGCGGGCGGTCATGGTCGAGGCGGTAGCGCCCGTCCCGCAGCGCCACCACCGGCGCCGGCAGGAAGGGGGCCAGCTCTCGGCTGCAGCCATAGGCGCCGACGGCAGGCCCGCCGCCACCCTTGGGCGCGCCGAAAGTCTTGTGCAGCATGAACATGCAGGCATCGAAGCCCAGCTCGCGCGCCCGCAGCTTGCCCATGACACCGTTGAAATTGGCATGGTCGTAGAAGCAGAGCCCGCCCGCCTCATGGACGATCCTGATCCACTCCTTGATGTCGGGATTGTAGATTCCCATGTCGTCGGGATTGTTGATCAGCAGCGCCGCGGTCCGGTTGGAGACCGCGGCCTTCAGCGCCGCCAGGGAGGGATAGCCGTTCTCCTCGAGCTGCAGGGTCACGACCTTGAAGCCGGCGGCCGCCGCCGTCGCCGCATTGCAGGGATGGGCCTGGATCGAGGTGATGATCTCGTCGCGCTCGGCGAGCTGGCCCTTGGCCTGGTGATAGGCCCGGGTGATGCAGCAATGGGTATAGGCCGCATCGGCCCCGCCGCCGGCCTGGAAGATGAACTGATCCATCCCCGAGAGCTCGCGCAGGATCAGATCGAAGGTATGGATGATCTCGAGGATTCCCTGCAGGCTCTCTTCGGGCTGGTCCGGATGAACCTCGGCGAGCTCGGGCCGTTGTGCGACCGCCTCGCTGAGGCGGGGGTTGTATTTCATCGTGCAGGTGCCGAAGAGGCTGATGCCCATCATCCCCAGCGTTTCCTGCGACAGATGCAGATAGTGGCGCTGCACCTCCGGCTCCGAGAGCTCCGGCAGCTTGGGCGGCCTGCGCCGCGCGAGACCGGCGGGAATGAGCTTGGCCGCCTCGCCAACGGCCTTGCGAACGGCCGGATCGGCCTCGGGGAAGATCTGGCCGCGGCGGCCGGGGTGACCCAGCTCCATGACCACGGGCTCGTCCCAGTGGGCGGCATGGAACTTGCGCAGGCGATTCTCCGTCATTTGCCGATCACCTCCTTCAGCGCGGCGGCCAGCCGGTCGATATCCTCTTTCGTCTGGGTCTCGGTCACGCAGTAGAGCGCGCTCTGGCCGAGCTCGGGGAATTCCCGCGAGAGATCCTTGCCGCCGAAGATGCCGCGCCGGGCCAGCGCCTTGTTGATCCGCGCGACCGTCTTGCCGGTGCCGTCGAAATTGACGACGAACTCCTTGAAGAAGCCCTGGGGGAAAAGGATCTTCACCCCCTTGATCCGGTCGAGAGCGCGGGCCGTGTAATGGGCCTGCTGCAGAATCAGCTCGCCCAGCTCCCGGAAACCCTGCGGCCCCAGCAGCGACATATAGACCGCATTGGCGATGGCCCAGAGATAGACCGAATTGCCGGTCCAGTCCCGCCCCTCCTCCCGCATGCCATAGGAGGTCTGATGTGAGCTGGAGAGAGAGAAGCCGTATTCGCCGGGCTCCGAGGTGCCGGTGATGCTGACGAGGAAGCCGTTGTACTGGCGGACATAGCGTTCTTCGTCGCGCGAGGCGATGAAGCCGCCGACCCCGCCGCCGCAATTCATATGCACGCCGAGGGATTGCGTCGGCCCAACAGCGATGTCGGCGCCGAGATCGCCCGGTGGCCGGATGACACCGAGGCTCACGGGATCCACGCCCATGATCGTTTCCGCCCCCGAAGCGCGTGCAATGGCGGCGATCTCCGCCGCGCGGCCCTCCAGCAATCCCAAATAGCTCGGCGATTCGATATAGACGGCGGCTGTCCGGCTCGAGATCCGGGCCTTCAGCTCCTTGTGGTCGATACCGCCGGTCTTCTTGTCGTGGCCGACGGCGACCACATCGATATGGCCGCGCATCTCGATGGGCTCGCAGTAATTGCGGATGACCGAAAGCCGCTCGGGATCGATGAGACGCGGCAGCAGCACCTCATGCCGGCCGGTCAGGCGCGCGGCCATGCGGATGGCATGGCCGGCAGCGCAGCCCCAGCTGTAGACCGGGAGCTGGACCACATCCATCTCCAAGAGCTCGCCGAGCTGGCTCGCATATTCGAACCAGGCCTGGTTGCGGCCATGGTCCGACTGGGGCGAGCCCCAGACGGAGGTCAGGAACTCGGTGCGC
>DATHQQ010000375.1:0-5939 GCA_035482595.1 Verrucomicrobiia bacterium | reverse complement strand
CTCTCGACCGTGAGACCTTCTACGACGTGGCGCGGATCGCCATCCTGCCGGTGGGATTCTGCTATCCTGGTGTCGACCGCCATGGCGGCGACCGGCCGCCCCGGCCCGAATGCGCGCCGAGCTGGCAGAACCGCTTCCTCGCCCTGATGCCGCGAATCGAGCTGATCCTGCTGGTCGGCAGCTATGCCCAGGCTTTCCACCTCGTGGCGCGGCGAAAGCCCAGCATGACCGAGACCGTCGCCGCCTGGCGTGACTATCTACCGCGCTTTCTGCCTCTGCCCCATCCGAGCTGGCGCAACACCGGCTGGCTCAAGCGCAATCCCTGGTTCGCGGAAGTGCTGCTGCCAGAGCTGAGGGGCGAGGTCGGGCGGTTGATCGGGTAGCAAAGCCACCACGACACACATTCGTCGGAGAAGTGCCGCCCCTACTCCTTCGCCGTCTCGATATTCCCCATATCGTCGTCGCTGAAGCCGAAGTGATGGCCGATCTCGTGGATCACCACATGGCGGACGATGTCGAAGAGCGGCTCGCCGGTCTCGCACCAGTAGTCGAGCAGCGGCCGGCGGTAGAGGAAGATCATGTCATTGGCGCGCCGGACGATATTGACGCCGCGGCGCGGCAAGGCGATGCCGCGGTAGAGGCCGAGAATGTCGAAGGGCGTTTCGAGCTCCATCTCCCGCTCGACATCTTCATCGGGAAAATCCTCGACGCAGAAGACGATATTGGCGACATGGCGGCGGAGCGCCGCGGGGATGGTGAGGAAGGCCTCGCCGGCGAGGCGCTCGATATCCTCGCGGGTCGGCGGCAGGAGGGCGGGCGTCTCGGGCATGATCTAGAACGATGGGGAGGTTGAGCTGCTTTGCAAGAGGGGTGAACCTATTCCTCGGGTCGAATCCGCTGGCGCCAGTGGCGCCAGACGTACCAGGCCAGCCCCACCAGGATCAAAGCGATGATCACCGCATCGAAGCGATGCATGAAGGCGCGCAGCTCCGGATTGCTGTCCCAGGCCTTGCCCAGATGAAAGCCCGCATAGGCGAGGCCGAAGCACCAGGGCCAGGAGCCGAGGAAGGTATAGATGTGGAATTTCACCAGCGGCATGCCGGCGATGCCGGCGGGCAGCGCGATGAAGGTGCGCACCACCGGCAGCAGCCGGGCGATGAAGACCGCGAGGCTGCCGTAGCGAGCGAAGAAGCGGTCCGCCCCCGCGAGATCGCGCTTCGTGACCAGGAAATAGCCGCCCCAGCGCTCGACGAATTGCCGCCCGCCATGGCGCCCGACGGCATAGGCCACCGCCGAGCCGATATTGCAGCCCAGCGCCCCGGCGGTCGCCGCTGCGATCAGGCCGAAATGGCCCTGGGAGGCGAGATATCCGGCGAAGGGCATAATGATCTCGGAGGGCAGCGGGATGCAGGCGGATTCGATCGCCATCATCAAGGCGACGCCGAAGAGGCCGGTGGCGGCGATGGTGGCAATGATGAAGCCCGCCACGGCGGTGATGATGGTATCGAGCAAGCCCGCCCCTTTCCGATCATTGGACGCCGACTACTCCTATAGACGGCGACCGGAGAATGCCATCCCAAACAGGGGACCCCGAAGCCTCATGCCAAGCGCCCCCGCTTCGGCTATAAGCGCGACATGACGGCCTTCGAGTTCTCGCTCCGCCTGGCGTTCATCTTCCTGCTCTGCTTTCTCCTTACCCTGGGGCTGACTTGGCTTCTCCGGCGCTGGCTGCTGCGCCGGCAGATCCTGGACCGGCCCAATGAGCGCAGCAGCCACAAGGCGCCGACACCGCGCGGCGGGGGCATCGCCGTGCTGGCGGTGCTGCTGCCGGCCTGGGCGCTGATCGAGCCGGCGCTCTGGCCCCAGCTCCTGGGGGCCCTGGCGCTCGCCATCGTCGGCTGGTGGGACGATCTCCGTGGCATCTCGCCCTGGCCGCGGCTGGCGGTGCAGATCGCTGCCGTCGCCTTCGGCCTCTGGTGCATGCGGCCCCTCGCCGACGGCCAATTCACCGGCGGGCTGCTGCCCCAGCCCTTCGACGCCCTCCTGGCTGGCCTCGCCTGGCTCTGGTTCGTCAATCTGTTCAATTTCATGGACGGCATCGACGGCATCGCCGGCAGCGAGGCGGCCAGCATCGGCTTCGGACTCGCGGTGCTGGCCCTCTGGTTCGGCGGTTTCGGCGATCTGGACCAGCTCTCTCTGGCGCTGGTCGGCGCGGTGCTGGGCTTCCTCTATTGGAACTGGCATCCCGCGCGGATCTTCCTCGGCGATGTCGGCTCTCAGTCGCTGGGCTATCTGATCGGATTCCTGCTGCTGCGGGCCGCCGGCGACGGCGCCTGGGCCGCGGCCATCATCCTGCCGCTCTATTTCTGGGTCGATGCGACCTGGACCCTGCTGCGCCGGGCGCGCGCCGGGGAGAACATACTGGCGGCCCATGCCCAGCATTTCTACCAACGGAGCCTGCGTCTTGGCCGCCGCCACGATCAGGTGACCGGGGCCATCCTGATCGGAAACGGCGCCCTGATCCTCTTCGCGCTGGGTGCCGAGATGGGCGAGCCGGTCGCCGCCTTGGCCGGCGCCGGTCTTGCGGTCTTCGTGCTGATCCGCCGGCTGATGCGCCGCAATGAGGAGGGCTCGATCTCCCGAGCCGGGCGCAATTGACCGGCCGTATCGAGCCTCGCATTGAGCCCTGGGGGGCCCCTTGCTATGGTCGCGGCTGCAGCATGAGTCCGCCCGCCGACATGATTCCCACCGTCGTCATGATTCTCTGGCTTTCATGAGCCTGCGCCGCCGCCTCGCCCCTCCCCCGGCCCTCACGCTGCTGCATGATGTCGCGATGGCCGCCCTCTCCTTCCCGCTGTCGGTGTGGCTCCGGGTCGGGAGCCTGCAGAGCGACCTGCCCTTCCTCCTCCTGGGCACCGCGATGTTCACGGGCTGCGCCGCCGCCGTCTTCATCTTCGCCGGTATGAATCGCGGCGTCTGGCGCTATGTCTCGCTGCCCGATCTGCTGGAGATCGCCCGCGCCGTCAGCCTGACCGTGCTGCTCTTCTTGGCGCTGCAGTTCCTCACCACCCGTCTCGAGGGCTATCCGCGCTCGGCGATGCTGATCAACTGGTTCGTGCTGATCATCCTGCTGGGGGCGCCCCGCTTCGGCTACCGCCTGATGCGCGACGGCAATCTGGGCCAGCTCGGCCAGCGGGCCCGCCCGCTCGCCGTGCCGGTCCTGCTGGTGGGGGCGGGCGATGCGGCCGAGGCCTTCATCCGGGTGACGCGGCGCGACGCCGCCGCTCCCTATGCGGTGATCGGCATATTGGATCGCGGCGGCGGCCGGGTCGGCCGGCGCATCCATGGGGTGCCGGTGCTGGCGGCGCTCAGCGAGGCGACCACCGTGCTGGAGCGCCTCAGCGCCCGGGGCAAGGCGCCGCAGCGCTTCGTGCTGACCGATGACGGGGTCGATCGCGAGGGCTTGCGCGAGCTGGTCGCCATCGCCGAGGCGAGGGGCATGACGCTGGCCCGCCTGCCGCGGATGACGGAGCTGCATCATACCGACGGCAATCAGCAGCAGGCCCTGATGCCGGTCGCCGTGGAGGATCTCCTCGGCCGGCCGCGCCAGGTCCTGGATTCGGCGCCCATGCGCGAGCTGATCGCCGGCAAGCGCATCCTCATCACCGGCGCCGGCGGCTCCATCGGCAGCGAGCTCGCCCGACAGATCGCGGGATTCGCCCCGGCCCGCCTCGCCTTGCTCGATCATTCCGAATTCCTGCTCTACGAGATCGACCGGGAGATCGGCGCCCTCCAGCCCGAGCTGGCGCGGCGCGCGGTGCTGGGGGATATCCGCAACCGCGGCCGGCTCGAGTCGGTCTTCGCCGAGGAGCGGCCGGAGCTCGTCTTCCACGCCGCGGCCCTGAAGCATGTGCCCCTGGCGGAGGCCAACCCGCCGGAGGCCGTGGCGACCAATGTGCTGGGCACCCGCCAGCTGGCCGAGGTGTGCCTGGCGAGCGGCGTCGACCAGATGCTGCTGATCTCCACCGACAAGGCGGTGGCGCCGACCAGCATCATGGGCGCGGCCAAGCGCGCCGCCGAGCTCATCTGCCAGGCTTTCGACCGGCAGAGCGCCACCGCGGGCAGCGGCTGCCGCTTCCTCGCGGTGCGCTTCGGCAATGTGCTGGGCTCGGCCGGCTCCGTCGTGCCGCTGTTCCAGGAGCAGCTCGGGCGCGGCGGGCCGCTGACCGTGACCGATCCGGAGATGACGCGCTATTTCATGACCACGCGGGAGGCGGTGGAGTTGGTGCTCCAGGCCGCCGCTTTGGCCCGGCGCCAGCCCCGGCCGGGCGCCGTCTTTATGCTCGACATGGGCGAGCCGGTGCGCATCGTCGACCTCGCTCGCCAGATGATCCGTCTGGCCGGCAAGCAGCCCGAGGTCGACGTCAAGATCGTCTTCACCGGCAAGCGCCCGGGCGAGAAACTGCACGAGCGGCTCTATCGCGAGGAAGAGCAGCCCACGCCCGCCGGGGTCTCCGGCCTGCTGCGCATCGAGCCCGGCGCGCTGGACTGGCCCGCCCTCGAGCCGGCGCTGGACGCGCTTCAGGCGGCGTCGGAGGGCAGCGACCTCGGCCGGCTGCGTCAGGCGCTCACCCGCCTCGTGCCCGATTACCGCTCGCCCGAACAGGTCCCAACCGCCTAGAGACCGGATCCGATGACCGATCTTCCCGTCACCCGCGCTTTGATCTCCGTTTCCGACAAGACCGGGCTGGTGGATTTCGCTCGCTTTCTCGTCGGCCAAGGCGTGGCGCTGCTTTCCACCGGCGGCTCGGCCCGTGCTCTCATCGAAGCCGGGCTCCCGGTGATCGAGGTCTCGGCCCATACCGGCTTTCCCGAGATCATGGATGGGCGGGTCAAGACGCTGCATCCGCGGATCCATGGCGGGCTCCTGGCGCGGCGCGACGATGCGGGCCATCGCGCCGCCATGGAGACCCATGACATCGATCCCATCGATCTCCTGGTCTCCAATCTCTATCCCTTCGAGGCGACGCTCGGCGCCGGCGCGGACGAGGCCACCTGCATCGAGAATATCGATGTGGGCGGGCCGGCGATGATTCGCGCCGCGGCCAAGAACCACGACTTCGTCGCGGTCGCAACATCGCCCGCGGACTATGCGCTGATCACCGCGGAGATGACGGCGAAGAAGGGCGCCCTCGGCCTGGCGCTGCGCCGGAAGCTCGCCGCCGCCGCCTTCGCCCGCACTGCCTCCTATGACGCCGCCATCGCCGGCTGGATGAGCCGCGACGAGCCGCTGGCGCCGCGGCTGATCCTGGCGGGCGAGCGCCGGCAGATGCTGCGCTATGGCGAAAACCCGCATCAGCGGGCGGCCTTCTATGTCACAAGCGAGCGCCGGCCGGGCGTCGCCACCGCCCGCCAGCTCCAGGGCAAGGAGCTGAGCTACAACAATCTGAACGACACCGACGCCGCCTACGAGCTGGTGGCGGAGTTCGACCGGCCCGCGGTCGTCATCGTCAAGCATGCCAATCCCTGCGGGGCGGCTCTCGGCCCCGATCTCGACACGGCCTATCGCCTGGCGCTCGCCTGCGATCCGGTCAGCGCCTATGGCGGCATCGTCGCCGTCAACCGGCCGCTGGATGCGGCGACGGCCGAAGCCATCGCCGAACTCTTCGCCGAGGTGGTGATCGCCCCGGCGGTGGAACCTGCGGCGGCCGAGCTCCTGGCGGCGAAGAAGAACCTGCGCGTGCTGGCGGCGGGATCGCTGCCCGATCCCGCGGCGCCGGGCCTCGGCCTGAAGACGCTGGCCGGCGGCTTCCTCGCCCAGAGCCGCGACAACGGCCGCCTGAAGAAATCGAATCTGAGGGTCGTGACCAAGCGCGCGCCCACCGCCGGCGAGATTGCCGACATGCTCTTCGCCTTCGCCGCCGCCAAGCATGTGAAAT
>DATHQQ010000374.1:0-11498 GCA_035482595.1 Verrucomicrobiia bacterium | reverse complement strand
TCTATGCCGCCACCAAGCGCAGCGCCGAGGCCATCGCTCATTCCTATGCCCATCTCTGGAACCAGCCCATCACCGTCTTCCGCTTCTTCACGGTCTATGGGCCCTGGGGCCGGCCGGACATGGCCTTCTTCAAATTCACGGCGGCGATCCTGAAGGGCGAGCCCATCGACGTGCATAACCACGGCCGGATGGAGCGCGACTTCACCTATATCGACGATCTGATCGAGGCAATCGTCCGCCTGATCCCCCAGCGGCCGGTGCGAGGCGAGCCGGTCAACGACCGGGATTCCCTGAGCCCGGTCGCACCCTACCGGGTGGTCAATATCGGCAATGGCGCGCCGGTCAATCTCATGGATTTCATCGCCGCGATCGAGGCGGCGGTGGGCATGCCCGCCAAGCGCAACTACCTGGATATGCAACCCGGCGAATCCCTGAAGACCTGGGCCAGCCCCGATCTGCTCGAGGCGCTGACCGGCTTCCGCCCCAATTTTCCCATCGCCAAGGGCATCCGGGAATTCGTGGCCTGGTACCGGGAGTACTATGGGATCTGACGCTTTCAGAGGCGGCCGCCGGGCCCCTCGAAGGGGAGGCATGTGATGCTTCAGGGCGCCTATTACCTTGTCAGCCATCACAATACGGTCGTGTACATCGATGAAGGCTCGAAGCGGCTGCGGCACGCACCCCTCGGTACCGCAAGGCTGAACTTCCTCCTCGAGCTGCGCGGTGATCGAGCGCAGCTGATGGTCACCGGAGGCTCTCCGTCGGACAGGCTCCCGGCATCCTTTGGACGTGAGACAGACGAAATCCGCGTTCATGCGGGTGCCTCCGATCTTGCTTGCGTCATCGAAAGATTCCCCGGCGACGAGATCGCAATTCGCATCGGCGAGCTCTATGTCACGGCAGATGGGGATGGCGTTGTCCGGAACGATCGCAACTGGTGCCGAGAGTGGGAGCGCTTCCATCTCGCCTCCGCCGACGTGGCCCGCCCGGACGAGACAGCGAGCAGGGAGGGCTTAAAGATCAGCGGTTTCGTTGTCTCCTACAACAGGGCGGCGATTATCGAAACCTGCCTCAGGTCGCTTCGCTTCGTCGATGAGCTCGTGGTCGTCGACAAATCATCGACCGACGGGACGCTTGAGATCGCACAGCGGTATGCCGACAAGGTCGTCGTCGTGCCCTGGACACCGACTGCCGACGATACGCGTTCCTATGCGGTCGATCTTTGCTCACACGACATGATCGTCTACCTCGACGACGACGAGTGTCTCAGCCCCGAGGCCATAAGATTCATATTGGACGAGTCCGCCAACCCCAGCGCCGAGGTCTATCGGCTGCCGTTTCGAAGCTACTTCCTCGGCCGTTTCGACAAGCGCCGCCGCGACTGGCCCGAATATCACGAGCGCTTCTTTCGCCGGGGCGCGTTGGAGTTCTCCCCGACCATCCATTCCAACATCATGGTCAAGTCCTCGAAGGTTCTGACGATCCCGGCGGACTCGCCGATTTTCGTGCATCACCTTTCCTGCGCCAGCGTCGATCAATGGCTCGAGAAGGTCATGCGATATACGTCTCAGCCGGAAAGAGCCGGCTGGTCCCACAAATCCATTCCCCTCTCGGCGGATCTGGTGCGAAGCCAGACGGATTATTGGTTCGGCGATCAGGAAGCCGCGCGCGATGATCATGTCGCGGCTTACGCCCTCCTGCGCATCGTCTACGATATCGTCGATCGGCTCAAACAATGGGAGGCCGAGGCCGGGATCGATGGAGACAAGAGCTTCGCCGAAATATGCCTCGGACTGCAGGCCGAATACGACCAGCTCGAGCAGTCGCTTGGCTGGCGCGGGAAGCCCGGCGGCAAGGGACCCGCCGGCGTTTGAGCCTTCCCTTGTCCCCAGGGAAGGCGAGAGTGAAATATATTCTAGATCAATAGGATAATATAGAATGTCCGCAACTTCGCTTGCACCGGGACCGCCGGTTGCGCTACTTTAAGTAGCTGGCGGCATTCGCCATTTACTATGGAGATGACATGCTCGACGTCTTGGCGTCCGTGAACCTGTCCCTATCCTCGGCATGCGGCGCGGATTGCGTCTTCTGCCCCGCCGACCGGGGTGCGCGGATCGCAAAGAAGCATATGAGCCTGGATGTCGCATCGAAGATCATCGACGAGGTCACCTCCCCCTATTTCGTGGACAAATACAAGACCTCCAGCATGCAGATCGGCGAGAATGGCGATTGCTTCCTGAACAAGGACGCAATCGCCATTCTGCGTCGGATCAAAGCACGCAAGCCGGACATGTCGGTCCTGGTCTGGACCGACATGCAGTTCTTCACGCCCGAGAAGATGGAAATCGTCGTGCGCGAGCGCTTGCTTGATTTCGTCGGCCTCAATATCGACGGTGCCTCCGACCACTCCTTCGCGGCCGTCAAGCGGCTCAGCTCGAAATATACGCGCGAATACCTGCCGCTCTTTATCGAGCTTCGGGAGAAGTACGGGGCAACCATACCGCTCACCGTCCAATCGCTGACGATGCGACACTATGTAGACGCGGTGCGCACGCATCTCGGACACGATCCTATACGCGTCAAGGACCCCGCCTTGCTCGATTTGGAGGACGACTTCGAGGCGATCAAGGCATTCGTGACACCCATGCTCAAGCCCCAGGATCGCTTCCAGCGTTCGGTCGCGATGTTCTGGGCGGAGCGGCCCCAGGTCGCGCCTGCGACGCTGGACTATAAGAGCTACTCCTGCCCGCTGATGTCTCGCGTCACGCGCGAGGCGTTCATCGCCCCTGACGGCACTTGGTATGCCTGTTGCTTCGACAGCAACAATCAACTCGTCCTTGGGAATGTGTACGAAACTTCGGTGGAAGCGGTCGCCCAGGGTGACGCGCGCAAGCGCCTGGTGAAACTCCTGACCGAGCGGCGCTTCGACGCCATCGGGGGTCCCTGCGCCACCGTGAACTGCTGCCAGTTCGGGATTTCCGAGCCGCTGCAGCGCATGCCCACCGCGGCCGAGTAGGCCCCGAACCCTTCCGTCCGGCGCGTCTGCGAGACTAACCCGTGATCGTCATCCGGCTGGGCTGATAGCCCTTCACCAGAAACAGATGCATGCCGTCCCACGAGCGATGGAGCGTATTCCAATCGCCGAAATCGGCCATTCCCCAGGTGGAAATATGAGCCTCGGCGGCATGTCCGTCCCAATCGTCCTGGACATAGGCTTCCGGATAGATGACGCAGATATATCCGCTTCTGTAGACAAGGAAGTTCAACAGATCGATGCCGTCCGATTTCCTCATATGCTCGAGGCAATCTCCGATGATGACCAGGTCAAATCTTGATTTAGGGTTGTCGATCAACTGGACGGCGTCCGCGACGATGACCTCGTCATAGAGGGATCGCAGAGCAAATTGCGCGACATAGGATTCATCGATCTCGACCGCCGTGAGATGGGCGGCAAAGCCGTGTTGCTCAGCGGCCCTTCGGACGATGCCAGCATATTTCCCGGCGCCCGGACCGATATCGCACACTCTGCGAGGCTGCAACAGGCCAACGACGGTGCCGATATAGTAGTCGAAGGCATTGGATGAAAAGGGCACGTCGTATCTCCCGAGGGTCTTATGTGCCACGAGGTTCGCCAGCGAATTATCGCGTCACCGTCTCCAGCATCTCCACCGGCCCCAGCTTGCCCGACTTGAGATAGAAGGAGACCGGGTCCTTCCCCGTCGTCATGGAATGGGACTGGCCCGCGGTGACATAGGAATCGACCTCCAGCGCCTCGACCTCGAGGGCCTCCAGCACGGCGCCGGAGGTCTCGCCGCCGGAGATGACGAAGCGCCTGATGCCGCGAGCATACAGGCCGCTGGCGATGCGGGCGAGAATCCCCTCCGCCAGATGCGCGGCGCGCCGGCGGCCGAGGCGGCGCTGCAGGGTCGCGACCTCCTCCGGGCGGGCCGAGGTGGCGATGGCGGCCGGACCCCGGGCCAGCTCGCGCTCGGCGAAGGCCAGGGCCTCGGCCACGAGCCCCTCGACGCCCGCGGTATCGTCGAGCGCCCGGGCGGGATCCAGAAACAGCACCGGCCGCTGCCGGCCGAAATGCGCGAGCTGGTCGAAGGTACGCTCGGCGCAGCTCCCCGCCAGCACCACCGCCGGACCGCCGGGCAACGCCGGCGCCTTGCCCGGCGCCTCGCCATCGCTGCGCGTCAGCCAGCCGCGCTTGCGCCAGAGCTCGGGGTAATAGACCGCCACGGAGGAGCCGCCGGTCATCAGCGGCCAATCGACGCTCGCCTCGGCCGTCACCTGCAGATCCGCCTCGTCCAGCGCATCGGCGATGGCGTAGCCGATGCCCTGGGCCTCGAGCCTGACGGCATGGCGAGCGGTGGCCGCCGCCCCCTGGACCAGGATCGGATGGGGCAGCAGGCCGACCCGGGTCGCCGTCTGCTGCTGCAGCACCTTGACGAGATTGGGCTCGCGCATCGGCGTCAGCGGGTCGAAGCGCTTCGGGGATTCGGAGATCAGGATATCGCCGGCAAAGAGATGGCCCTGATAGACGGTGCGGTTCACCTCGGGAAAGGCCGGGGAGAACAGGGTGAATCCCGCGGCTCGGCGCTCCGCCAGGAGATCGGCGCAGGGGCCGATATTGCCCCGAGGCGTGGAATCGAAGGTGGCGCAGTATTTGTAGAAGATCTGACGCACGCCCCGCTGCTCCAGGGCATCCGCCGCGCGGGCGAAGGCCGCGACCGCGCGCTTGGCGGGGATGACCCGGGTCTTGAGCCCGAAGACCACCGCCTCCAGCCCCTCCAGGGCGCCCTTGCCGCCCGGCCGCAGCAGGACCGGGCAGCGCACGCCGCCGCGGCGGATCAGCGAGGCCAGCTCCAGCGCGCCGGTCAGATCATCGGCAATGGCCCCGAAGACCAACGGTGCCGTCATCCTCCCCGTTCCTCCCCCGCTTTGCTCTTTGACCAGGCTCGAAATCAGATACATGATATATCCGATTATATATCCGGTTTTGGGCCGGCGGGGGAAGAACGCCCGGCCGTGGGCATGAGAGGGAGGCCGCCATGAACGTCGCAACCAACATCGCCAATCGGGACCAGGAGCTGCGCGAGCGGGCCAGGCGCGTCATCCCAGGCGGCATGTGGGGCCATATGAACGCCGCCCGTCTGCCGCCGGAATATCCGCAGTATTTCGCCAAGGCCGAAGGCGCCCGGATCTGGGATGTGAACGGCCGGGAATATGTCGATTTCATGTGCGCCTGGGGGCCGACGGTGCTGGGCTATCGCGACCCCGATGTCGAAGCCGCCGTCCGCGCCCAGGGCCAGCTGGGCGACAGCCTGAACGGTCCCTCGGAGCGGCTGGTGGAGCTGGCCGAGCTCCTGTCCGAGACCATCCCCCATTGCGATTGGAGCATGCTGGCCAAGAACGGCACCGATGCGACCACCATCGCCGTGACCATTGCCCGGGCCGCGACGGAGAAGCGCAAGATCCTGATCGCCCGCAAGGCCTATCACGGTGCGGCCCCCTGGTGCACCCCCTACCCCGCCGGCACCCTGCCGGAGGATCGCGCCCATCAGATCTTCTACGACTACAACGATCCGGCGAGCCTGGAGCAGGCGGCGGCCGAGGCGGGTGGGGATCTCGCGGCCATCGTCGCCACCGCCATCCGCCACGACATCGGCCGCGACCATGAGATGCCCAACCGTACCTTCGCCGAGGCGGCCCGCAAGATCGCCGACAGGACAGGTGCTGCCCTGATCCTGGACGACGTCCGCTGCGGTTTCCGCCTCGATCTCGGCGGCAGCTGGGAGCTGGTGGGCGTGCGTCCCGACCTCACCGCCTTCAGCAAGGCCATCGCCAATGGCTATGCGCTGGCCGCCGTCACCGGCCGGGATCGCTTCCGCGATGCGGCGACCCGCATCTTCACCACCGGCTCCTTCTGGTTCCAGGCCATCCCCATGGCAGCGGCGCTCGCCACCCTGCGCAAGCTCCATGCCATCGACGGCACGGCCCTGATGCGTCGCGCCGGCATGCGGCTGCGCGAGGGACTTCAGGCCCAGGCGGACTCCCGCGGCATCAAGATCCGCCAGAGCGGCCCGCCGCAGATGCCTCTGGTCCTGTTCGAGGACGATCCCGAGGTGACCAAGGGCAAATTCTTCTGCGTCGAGGCCCTGAAGCGCGGTGTCTATCTGCACCCTGTCCACACCATGTTCCTCTCCTGCGCCCATAGCGATGCGGAGATCGACCGGGCGCTGGAAGCGACCGACGGAGCCTTTGCCGCCGTGGCGGCGAAATTCGGGTGAGCGCTACCGCCGCGGCGCGGCCTGCCGAGCTGGCGCCGGTCGCGACCCCCAGCCTCAGCGACGTCATCTACCGCCAGCTTTGCGAGCGGCTGATGCGCGGGCAGCTGAAGCCCGACCAGCGGCTCAAGATCCGCGACCTCGCGTTGGCCCTAGGGGTGAGCGAGACGCCGGTGCGCGAGGCGATCTTCCAGCTGGTGCGCGACGGCGCCGTGGAGCTGAAGCCGCGCCACTATCTGCGCGTGCGACGCCTCAGCCTCGCCCAATACATGGAATTGCGCGAGATGCGCCTGCTGCTCGAGCCCCTGGCGGCCGAGCGGGCCCTGCCGGCCATGGATCGGGCCGCCATCGCCGAGCTCGCCCGCAGCCACCGCCGCCTCGTCGCCGCCGAACGGGCGCGCGACTTCAATACGGCGGTGCAGGCGAATTTCGACTTCCACTTCGCAATCTACCGGCGCGCCGACATGCCGCGGCTGATCCAGACCCTGGAGAGCCTGTGGATCCAGGTCGGCCCACTGCTGAACCTGCTTTATCCATTTGCCCATCCCACCTATGCCGGCCCGCATCAGCATGAGCTGATCCTGGGCGCCCTGCGGCGCGGCGATTCCGCCGCGCTCTGCGAGGCCGTGCGCCAGGACATGATCGAAGGCGGCCGGCTCTTCATCCGCCATCTGGAGGCGATGGAAGCGGGCGAGTCACCTTCCATCCCCGACAATGATTGAATCATGACAACCACCAGCACCATCTCGACCGATACCCCGTGGCTGCGCCTCGACCTCGAAGAGGCGGATTGGCGGGCTGAGGATCCCAAGGCGCTGGCCGGCTGGCTGGAGCAGATGCTGCTGATCCGCCGCTTCGAGGAGAAGATCCTCGATCTCCACAGCGCCGGATTGATCCATGGGCCCGCCCATGCCGCCATCGGCCAGGAGGCCGGGGCGGTGGGGGCCATGTCGGCGCTGGGCCGCGAGGACAAGATCAACGGGACCCATCGCGCCCATCACCAGGTGCTGGCGAAGCTGGTCAATGCCGCCACGCCTGTGGGCTATGACGCCCTCGCCCAGGACTTCGTGCCGGAGATGGCCGAGACCGTCGAGGGCGTGATGGCGGAGATCATGGGCCTCAAGGCCGGCTTCTGCGGCGGGCGCGGCGGGTCCATGCATATGCGCCACGGGGCGGGGGGCATTCCCGGCACCAGCGCCATCATCGGCGGCAATCTGCCCCATGCGGCGGGCTATGCCTTGGCCGACAAGATCCTGGGCCGCGACCAGGTCTCCGTCGCCTTCTTCGGCGACGGCACGCTGATGGCGGGGGCCGCCTATGAGGCGATGAACATCGCCGCCCTCTATTCCCTGCCGGTCATCTTCTTCCTGGAGAATAACTTCTACGCGGTCTCGACCCATGTCCGCGAGCAGACCCGGGAAACCCGGCTCTCCTCCCGCGGCCCCATGCTGGGCATCCCGGCCATCGAGGTCGACGGGATGGAGATTCTCGCCGTGCGCCGCGCCATGCAGGAGGCGCGCCGCATGATCAGCCAGCGCGGCGGGCCGGTGATGATCGAGGCCATCTGCTACCGATTCCTCCATCAATCGGGTCCGCGCCCCGGTAGCGAGTTCGGCTATCGCTCGCGCGAGGAAGAGAAGGAATGGCAGGCCCGCGATCCCATCGCCACCTTCCCGGAGCGCCTGCAGCAGCTGGGTCTCATTGGCGCCGACGTGCCGGCACGCCTCGACGCCAAGGCGCGCACGGTGGTCGAGGCCGCCGCCGCCCATCTCACCGAACAGGTGCCGGGCGGCAATCAGCTTCGGGTGCCGCCCGCCTTCTTCCCCAATCCGACTAGCGTCGACACCGGCATCCGCGGCAATCTGGGTGAGCTCTCGGGCGAGCGCTTCCGCGAGCTCGCCGACTACCGGCCGGAGGAGCTGACCCAGGTCAAATTCGCCGCCGCCATGTCCGATGTGCTCGCCCGCAACATGGCGCGCGATCCCAGGATCCTGGTCATGGGGGAGGATGTGCATCGCCTGCGCGGCGGCGTCAGCGGTGCGACCCGCGGCGCGCTGGAGCGATGGCCGGAACGGGTGCTGGCCATGCCCATCGCCGAGAACGGCTTCACCGGCGTGGCGCTGGGGGCCGCCCTCAACGGGCTCCGGCCGGTGGTGGGGATCATGTTCGGGGATTTCTGCCTGGTGGCGGCCGACCAGCTCTTCAACCAATGCGCCAAGGTCCGCCATATGTTCGGCGGCGATTTCCCGGTGCCGATCGTCGTGCGAGTGCGCATCTCGCCGGCCGCCGGCTATGGCTCGCAGCATTCAGGCGATCCCAGCGGCCTCTTCGCCCTCTATCCCGGCTGGCGGATCGTCGCACCCACCACGCCCTTCGACTATGTCGGCCTGATGAATTCGGCGCTCCGCTGCGACGATCCGGTGCTGGTCATCGAGCATGTCCAGCTCTTCCAGACCGACGGCCTGGTGCCGAAGGAGGATCTCGACTACTGCGTGCGCCTGGGCGCTGGCCGGATCGTGCGGCCGGGCAATTCCTGCACCGTGCTCGCGAGCGCCGCCATGGTGGCCGAGGCCTTGGCCGCCTCCGAGGAGACGGGGGTCGATGCGGAGGTGATCGATCTGCGCAGCCTCGATCCCTTCGGCCTCGACTGGCCGATGATCGCCGCCAGCATCAAGCGCACCAACCGGGTGATGATCGCCGAGCAGACCACCCGCGGGATCACCCTGGGACCCCAGATCGCCAGCGAGATCCAGGCCCGCTTCCTCGACCATCTTGACCACGAGATCCTGACGGTCTCGGGCGGGCGCGCCTCGCCCACCGTCTCCGCCCCCCTCAACCGCGCCGCCATCGCCGGCAAGGCCGAGGTCGCGGCGGCGTTGCGCCAGCTGGTGCCCCAGTAGAGATAAGGAAGATTAACCACAGAGGCACAGAGTGGATCGAGCTGAGCTCGCTCGATTCTGAGACAGCTCGAATTAATTCTTGGGACCGCTACGCGTCCCCTTCTTCTCTGTGCCTCTGTGCCTCTGTGGTTTTCCTGAAAATCTCACTGCCCGTCGCTCTCCATCAGCAGGCGGTCCTCGATGGCGGCGACGATCTCGAGGAAGCGCGGCGCGATCTCTTCGCGCAGGCGCTTCTCGCGCAGGAAATAGGCGGGCGCTCCGCAGGAGATGCCGTAGAGCTCGTCGCGCACGCGGATGATGGTGGCAATGGCATTGACGTCGCGCTGCCATTCCCCGGCGACCAGGCAGAAGCCGTCGGCCTGCATCTGCTTCACCGCGTCGAGGATGCGGGGCTCCAGCCGTCCCCAGTCCTCGGGCAGGCGGCGCGCCAGATTGGCCATCAGATAGTCGCGCTCGCTCGCCGGCAAGCCGCCCAGGAAGGCGCGGCCCATGGCGGTCGAGGCCATGGGGATGCGGGTGCCGACATCCAGGCGCAGGGTCACCGAGGAATTGCTGTGGGTATAGGCGATATAGAGCATTTCCAGCCGGTCGCGCATGCCGATGGCGACGGAGGCGCCCACCTCGTCGGAGAGCTGCTGCATCAGCGGCCGCGCCACCTGACGGATACGCAGCCGGTTCAGGATGGCATAGCCGAGCGATAGCCCGGCGGGCCCGAGCTGATAGCGCCGGGTATCGGCGAAATAGATGAGATAGCCGAGCTTGGTGAGGGTATAGGCCAGGCGCGAGACCGTGGGCTTGGGAATCCCCGTGCGCTTGGCGATCTCCTGATTGCCCAAGGCGCCGTCGGAGGGATTGAAGACGCGCAGGATCTCCAGACCCCGGGCGAGCGCATTGACGAACATGCGGTCGGTGCGGTCCTGCGCCGAGACGCCGCTCTCCGACGGGCCGCGCTCTGAGGCTTCGCGCTGGCGCGTCTTGCGCGCGCGCGCGACCTTGGCCGGAGCAGGGGCCGGCGTCGGGGCCGTGCGCAAGGCCGCTTTCGCCGAAGCCTTGGGGCGCGGGGCAGCGGGGCTCATCTGCGCATCTCCTGGGCGCGTTTCTCCTGGGCGGTCCTGCCCGGGGGCGCCGCAAGCCCCGCATCAAGCACCACGCCCTCGGAATGGAGCCGCGCGATCTCCGCCGGCGCTAATCCCAGAACCTGCTGCAACACCTCCGCCGTATGCTCGCCTAGCAGCGGCGGGTGGCTGGGCTCGGCGAGGCGGGTGGCGGAAAAGCGCATGGGGGAGCCCACCACTTTGACTTGGCCCAGCTCGGGATGTGCGACCTCGGCAACCATCTCGCCGGCGAGATCGGGCTGCTCCACGAAGGCCTCGGAGACCTTGCGCACCTTGCCGCCCGGGACATTCGCCGCGGCAAGCCGCTGCAGCCAATGAGCCGTCGATTGCGTCGGGAACAGGACAGCGAGCTCGGCCACCAGGGGCGCGCGGTTCTGGGCCCGCTTGCGGTTGGTCGCATAGTCGGGGGCCGCCGCCAGATCGGGACGCGCCAGCACCTCCGTGCAGAGGCGCCGGAACTGCTCATCGGTGCCCACCGCCAGCGCCAGCATGCCATCGGCGGTGGCGAAGGCCTGATAGGGCACGATGGAGGGATGGGCGTTGCCGAAACGCACCGGCTCCTCCCCTGTATTGAGATAGCCGCTGCCGATATTGGCCAAGAGCTGGAGGCCGCTACGGTAGAGGGCGACATCGACGCTTTGCCCCTCCCCGGTCATGGCGCGGTGATAAAGCGCGGCCAGGATCGCCTGGGTCGCATTCATGCCGGAGACGAGATCGGTGATGGCGACGCCGAAGCGCAGCGGCTCGCCCTCCGCGGTGCCGGTGATCGCCATCAGCCCGCATTCGGCCTGCATGACGAAATCATAGCCGGGCCGGTCGGCCAGCGGTCCGTCGCGGCCATAGCCGGAGATCGAGCAATGGATGATGCGGGGGTTGAGCGCCCGCAGCGATTCATAATCGAGGCCGAGACGCTGCAGGGATTTGGGCATGAAGTTCTCGACGACGATATCGGCCCGGCGCACCAGCTCGCGCACCAGCTCGGCCCCGCGCGGGCTCGCCATGTCGAGGGCGACCGCCTTCTTGTTGCGATTGACCGAGAGGTAATAGGTAGAGATGCCGCTGACGCTGGGCGGCGCCCATTTCCGGGTCTCATCGCCGCCCTTCGGCGTCTCCACCTTCCAGACCTCGGCGCCCAGATCGGCGAGTGTCATGGCGCACCAGGGCCCCGCCAGCACCCGGGAGAGATCGAGGAC
>DATHQQ010000373.1:0-13577 GCA_035482595.1 Verrucomicrobiia bacterium | reverse complement strand
CCGCCACGTTCGCCTAACCCTTTTTCCGGAATTCCTGGCGCATCATGTCGATGAAGGCGCGCAAGCCGGCGGGAACCTGCCGGCGGCTTGGATAGTACAGAAAATATCCGGGAAAAGGCGGACACCAATCGGCGAGGACACGCTTCAATCGCCCCGCGCGCAGATGCGGCCGGGCATGGGGCTCGAGAATCATGGCCAGGCCCGCGCCATCGATCGCGGCGGCCAGCATCAGCTCCTGATCGCCCAGGATCAGCGGCCCGTTGACCTCGACCTCCATCGCCTCGCCCGCCTTCTCGAATTCCCAGCGATAGAGGCTCCCGCCCGGCAGCCGGAAACGGATACAGGCATGGTCGGTGAGATCGTGGGGCCGGCGTGGCTTGGCATGGGTGCGGAGATAGTCAGGCGAGCCGACCACCGCCATCCGCAGATCGGCGCTGATTCTGACCGCCACCATGTCGCGCTCCACGCTCTCCCCGAAACGGACGCCGGCGTCGAATCCGGCCGCGACGATATCGACGAAGCGGCCCTCGGTCGCGATCTCCAGATGCATCTCCGGATATGTCTGGACGAAGCGCGTGATCACCGGCGCCAGAAGCAGCACGGCCGCCGAGCGCGGCACGTTGAGGCGCAAGCGCCCGGCGGGCTTGTCGCGGAAGACATTGGCATCCTCCAGCGCATCGGCGATGTCGCGCAGCGCCGGGCGCAGCCGCTCCAACAAGCGCTCGCCCGCCTCGGTGGGCGCGACGCTGCGGGTTGTGCGGTTCAGCAGCCGCAAGTCCATGCGCTCCTCGAGTCCGCGGACGGTGTGGCTGAGGGCCGAGGGCGAGAGGCCGAGCTCCGCCGCCGCGCGGCTGAAGCTGCGATGGGTGGCAACGGCGACGAAGGCGGAGAGGTCGGTCAGGCCGGCACGCATTGTTGAATGACCTTCAGTAATGCATTGCAGATTGCATGGCTTATTCTAGGCTGCACAGATTGCTACGCTCGACCGCAGCATCAACCCCCTCGACCTGGAGAATCCCATGAAGCGACGCCCCCTCGGCCGCAGCGGCCGCGACGTTTCCGCCATCGGACTCGGCTGCATGGGCATGTCCGAGTTCTACGGGCCCACCGATGACGCGCAGTCGCTCGATACCCTGGCCGCCGCGCTGGATCTCGGCGTCGATTTCCTCGACACGGCGGACGCCTATGGTACAGGCCGCAACGAAGAGCTGGTGGGCCGGTTTCTCAAAGGTCGGCGCGATCGCGTGGTGCTGGCGACGAAATTCGCCATCGTGCGCGATGCCAAGATGGGGTCGCGGCGGATCGACAATTCACCGGCCTATGTCCGCCAGGCCTGCGATGCCTCGCTGAAGCGCCTCGGCATCGAGACCATCGATCTCTACTATTGCCACCGCCGAGATCCTGCCGTGCCGGTCGAGGATATGGTGGGCGCCATGGCGGAACTGGTCGCCGCCGGCAAGGTCCGCTATCTCGGCCTGTCGGAGGTCTCGCCTGCGACCTTGCGCCGCGCCCATGCCATCCATCCCATTACCGCGCTGCAGAGCGAATATTCGCTCTGGTCGCGCGAGCCGGAGAAGGAGGTTCTGGCGACCTGCCGCGAGCTCGGCATCGCTTTCGTCGCCTATAGCCCGCTCGGCCGCGCCTTCCTCACCGGCAAGATCGAATCGCCGGATTCATTGGCGCCGGACGATTTCCGCCGCTCCAACCCGCGCTTCCTGAAAGAAGCCTTCGACCGCAACAAGAAGCTGGCCGACAGCCTCGCCGCCTTCGCCAAGAAGAAGGGCGCGACCTCGGCGCAGATCGCGCTCGCCTGGATCCTCAACAAGCAGCCCCATGTCGTGCCGATCCCCGGCACGCGGCGGCGGAACTACCTGATCGAAAACGCCGCCGCCGCCGATATCGCGCTGACCCCCGCCGACATCGCCGCCCTCGACGCCCTCTTTCCGCCTGAGGCGGCAACGGGCGACCGCTATGCGAGCATGGCGAATATCGAGGCTTAGCAAAGCGACGACGAATCGTTTCTCCTCTCGTTCCGCTCTTCTCCCCCTCGCCCCCGTAGGGGGGAGAGGGCCGGGGTGAGGGGGTCGCAGTTTCACCCGAGCTGTTGCTGAGAAGACTCTCCAGCAGCCACACACGTCCAGCTTGGCATCTCGCTGTCTGACATCGGCTGGGACGGTGAGACCCCCTCACCCCGACCCTCTCCCCCGTTCCGGGGGCGAGGGGGAAGAACGCTGCGCATGGCTGGCATCCTTCGCGCGCATGGATGATGATCATCATCCAAATTGCATCCATCTCCGCCGCGGCCTAACTTCGCCGGTGGCGAAGCGAGGAATCCATGAGGCAATCCCGGGAAGAGGCGGCGCGCACTCATGCGCGGATCGTGGAGAAGGCGGCGGTGCTGTTCCGCGAGCGCGGCATCGACGGCATCGGCCTGGCCGATCTGATGCATGAGGCCGGGCTCACCCATGGTGGCTTCTATAAGCATTTCGAATCCAAGGACGGGCTCGCCGCCGAGGCCTGCGCCCATGGCCTGGCGGAGAGCGCCCGGCGCATGCGCCGGCGGGCGGAGAAGAGCCCGTCCGATCCGCTGGCCGGGGTGATCGAGGGATTCCTCTCGGCCGAGCATGTCGAGGATGCCGGGCGCGGCTGCACGGTCGCAGCCCTGGGCGGCGACATGTTCCGCTGCGCCGAGCCGACGCGCGAGGCCTTCACCAAGGGCGTGGCCGAGCTGATCGCCATCATGGCCCAGATCCAGCCGGAGAAAACCGTGGCGGCGCGGCGCGCGGCGGCGATGACGAATTTCGCCGCCATGCTGGGGGCCGTGGTGCTGGCCCGGGGCGTCAGCGATCCGAAGCTTCGCCGCGAGCTGCTCGATTCCATGCGTCGTCGGCTCTTGCCCGGCTCGCCGGCGAAGGCCCGGAAAGGGAAGCGCCATGGCGGCTAGGTCTGGAGTCTCCTGGCGGCCGCATTACGCCTGGATCGTGCTGGGCGTCACCTTCGCCACCTTGCTGGTCGCCGGCGCCACCCGCGCCACGCCGGGCGTGCTCATCGTGCCGCTGGAGCAGCATTTCGGCTGGAGCCGCGCCACCATCTCGCTGGCGGTCTCCCTCAATCTCGTCCTCTTCGGCCTCATGGGGCCCTTCTCCGCGGCGCTGGTGGAATATCTGGGCGCGCGGCGGACGATGATGGGGGCGCTGCTGCTGGTCTCCACCGGTGTCGCGCTCACGGCGCTGATGGAGCATGTGTGGCAGCTGATCCTGCTCTGGGGCCTCGTCGTCGGCGCCGGCACGGGCATGATGGCGCTGGCCCTGGGGGCCACCGTGGTCAACCGCTGGTTCACCGAGCGCCGCGGCCTCGCCATGGGAATCCTGACCGCCAGCAATGCCACGGGGCAGCTCATCTTCCTGCCGCTGCTCGCCGGTCTGGTCGAAGCCCATGGCTGGCGGGTGGTCACCCTCGTCGTCGCGGCCTTCGGCCTCGCCATGATCCCTGTGATCGCGCTCTTCATGCGCAATCACCCCTACGACGTCGCCAGCAACCGCTATGGGGAGCCGGGCGAGGCGCTGCCGCCGGTGCGCAGCCTGCAGAATCCCGCGATGATGGCGCTGCGCACCTTGGCGACGGCCGCGCGGTCGCTGGATTTCTGGCTGCTGTTCTTCAGCTTCTACATCTGCGGACTCTCGACCAATGGCCTGATCGGCACGCATTTCATTCCGCTCTGCTTCGATCACGGCATCCCCGAGGTGGCCAGCGCCAGTTTGCTTGCGGTGATCGGGGCCTTCGACTTCGTCGGCACCCTGGCCTCGGGCTGGCTCTCGGACCGGGTCAACAACCGGGTGCTGCTGTTCTGGTATTACGGGCTGCGCGGGCTCTCGCTGCTCTTCCTGCCCTATGCCTTCGATATCTCCTTCTACGGTCTCTCGGTTTTCGCGATCTTCTACGGCCTCGACTGGGTCGCCACCGTGCCCCCCACGGTGCGGCTGACCGCCGATGTCTTCGGCCGCGAGAAATCGGGACTGGTCTTCGGCTGGATCTTCACGGCCCATCAGCTGGGTGCGGCGACCGCGGCCTTCGGCGCCGGCGCGATTCGCACCGACACGGGTAACTACATGCTGGCCTTCATGATCTCCGGCGCCTTCTGCCTGCTGGCCGCGGTCATGGTGCTCGGCATCGGGCGCAAGCCGCTCAGCCCCATCCCGGCTATCGCCGAATAGGCTTCCGCCGCCCCGCAAGGAGCGGCAGCGCCAGCAAGGTCAGGCCGAAGAGGAGGGCCAGCAGCAGCCAGGCCTCGTTGATGGTGAGGGCGAGGGCGGCATGCTGGACCATGGGGGCCACCTGCTCCTTGGTCGCCTCGTCGATCGGGCCTAGCGGCACATTGTGGAAGCGGTCCAGCGGCAGGCCGACGATGCGCGCCGCGTCGGGATCGCCGGCCTGGAGGCGGGCGATCAGCCCGGCGACATGGATCGGTGTCCGCTGCTGGAGGACCGTGTCGACGAGGGCGATGGCGATGGTGCCGCCGAGATTGCGCATCAGATTGAAGATCGCGCTGGCATTGGCCAGATCGTCGCCGAGGCGATGCTCGAGCGCGATGGTCATGCTGGGCAGGATGCAGAGCATGACGCCGGCCCCGCGCAGGACCTGAGGCCAGAAGAAGCCGGCGAAATCCGTATCCACCGTCTCGAAGGCGTTGGCGACCAGGCCGATCCCGAACAGGCCATAGCCGATTCCCGCCAACAGCAGCAGGTTCATGCGCTTCTCCGCGACGGCTGCCACCGGTGCCGCCAGGAGCTGCGCCGCCCCGCTCACGATCATGACGAGGCCGATCTCGATGGGCGTGTGGTCGCGCACCAGCCCGAGGAACACCGGCGTCAGATACACCGACCCGTAGAGGCCGGCGCCGAGGGTGAAGCTGAAGAGGCAGCTGGCGGCGAAGGCGCGCTGGCGGAAAAGGGCGAGCTCGACGATGGGCTCGGCATGGGTCAGGCAGCGGTGCACCGCGCCGATGCCGCTGGCCACGCAGACAAACGCAAGCATGGAGATGTAGCCGCCGGTCCAATGATGCTTCGGCGCCTCCTTGAGGAAGAGCACGAAAGATCCCAGGAAGAGCGCGGCCAGCGCCGCGCCGGCATAGTCGAGCTGGCGCAGGAAAGGCCAATCGGGACGCACGCCCCGCAGAAGCGCGCCGGTCAAAACGGCGACCAGCAGGCCCGGCGGCAGATTGATCAGGAACATCCAATGCCAGGAATAGGTGTCGGTGATATAGCCGCCGACCACGGGTCCCAGCGTCGGCGCCACCATGGCGAAGATGCCGGCGATCGTCGTCGGCAGCACGCGGCGATCCGGGGGAAAGAGGGCGAAGCCCGCGGTGAAGACCGCGGGAATGATGGCGCCGCCGCAGAAGCCCTGGATCACGCGGAAGAGAAGAAGCAGGTCGAAGTTCGGGCTCAGCGCCGCCCCGAGGCTGGCCAAGGTGAACCCGCTGATGGCGACCACGAAGAGCCCGCGCAGCGAGAGCAGGCGCGTGAGGCGCGCGGTCAGCGGAATCGCGATGATCTCGGCGATGAGATAGGCGGTCTGGACCCAGCCCAGAAGATCCAGGGGAATGCCGAAGGCCGTCTGAATATCCGGCAGCGAGCTGGCGACGATCTGGATGTCGAGGACCGACATGAACATGCCCAGGCACATGGCGAGAAAGCCGATCCAGGCGACGGGGCCCAAGGGGACAGGGCGCAAAGAATTGTCGGAAGAGATGGCGGTGATGGCGTCACCCAAGGGCTGATGAAAGGCGCGTGCGCTATCCGACCGGATCGACCCCATCTCCGTACCGTCATCCCCGCGAAAGCGGGGATCCAGGGCTATCGGTCTCGCGTGTTGCCCTGGATTCCCGCTTTCGCGGGAATGACGAGAGGAGAGAAAGCTGGTCGGCTGATTGAATAACGCTTTCGGCTAACAAAAGCACCCGGCGACGGACCGGCAAGTCAAGTCAATGTGATCCGCCGAGCTCGACCAGGCGATCGAGGAGATGCCGGCGCAGCGGCTCCAGATTGACCAGGGCCAGTGCCTCACGATAGGCCGCGATGGCTTCGTCATGACGCCCCAGGCGGCGCAGAAGATCGGCGCGGGCGGCCGGCAGGGGGTGGTAGTTCGCAAGCGCGCCGCGGGCCGCGATAGCATCCAGCAGCCGGAGGCCGCGCTCGGGCCCGTCCACCATGGCAACGGCGACCGCGTGATTGAGCTCGATCACCGGCGTGGGATAGAGCCGCAGCAGCACCTCGTAGAGTCCGGCGATTTGCGGCCAATCCGTCTCGGCGAAGGACGAAGCGCGCATATGCAAGGCGGCGATGGCTGCCTGGACGGCATAGGGGCTCGGCCTGCCCGGCGCCCGGAAGGCGGCATCGACCAAAGCCAGGCCTTCTTCGATCTGGGCCCGGTCCCAGCGGCTGCGGTCCTGCTGCTCCAGCAGGATGATGTCGCCCTCGGGGCCGCTGCGCGCATCGCGCCTCGCGTCATGCAGCAGCATGAGCGCCAGCAGGGCGTTGGAGCCGGGATGATCGGGCATGATCGATTGCAGGAGCCGGCCGAGACGGATCGCTTCGCGGCAGAGCTCGTCGCGGGTCAGAGTCGCGCCGAAGGCGGGCGCATAGCCTTCGGTGAAGACCAGATAGATCACGGTCAGCACGCCCTCCAGCCGCTCGGGCAGCAGGTCGTCGGATGGTACGGCATAGGGGATGCCGGCCTCCCGGATCTTGGCCTTGGCCCGTACCAGCCGCTGCGCCATGGTGGGCACCGGCAGAAGGAAGACCGAGGCGATCTCCTCCGTCGTCAGGCGGCAGACCGTGCGCAGGGTCAGCGCCACCCGGGCCTCCGGCGCCAAGGCGGGATGGCAACAGGTGAAGATCAGCCGCAGCAGATCGTCCTGCAGCCGGCTCTCCTCTTCCGCGCCTCTCACGGGCGAAAGAAGAGACTCGGCCTCGATGGCGGCGAAGAGGGCGATCTCCTGACGCTTGCTGAGGAAGCGACGGTGGCGGCGCAGCCGGTCGACGGCCCCATTGCGGCCCGTGGCGACGAGCCAGGCCCGCGGATTGGCGGGGAGGCCGCTTTCGGGCCACTGCTCCAGGGCCGCGGAAAAAGCGTCCTGCGCCGCATCCTCCGCCAGATCGAAATCGCCCAGCAGGCGGATGAGGGTGGCGAGCACGCGGGCGGCTTCGGCCCGGAAAATGCGCTCGATCTCCCGCGCCTGCGGAGCCTCCGCGGCTTCGGGCAAGGGGCAGCCGCCCCGCGGGATGGAGCGGCTGCCCATACCCGGCATCAGTCCATCTTGCGGATCGGCCGGACCTCGATCGAGCCGAAGCGCGCCGAGGGAATGCGGGACGCGATCCCCGTGGCCTCATCGAGATTCTTGGCCTCGATGAGGTAGTAGCCCGCAAGCTGCTCCCGCGTCTCGGCGAAGGGTCCGTCGGTGGTGATCGTCTTGCCGTCGCGGACCTTGACGGTCGTGGCCGTCGAGGTCGGCTGCAGCGCATCGCCGGCCTTGAAATTGCCGCTCTTCACGATGCCCTGGGTGAAGCTGCCGTATTCCTGATGCATCGCGGCCATCTGGGCCGGGGTGGCGGCGCCGGCCTGGGCCTCGTTCTGATAGATCAGCAGCAGATATTGCATGGTCGTTCTCCTGTTTTCCGATGATCTTGTCATCGGCATAGAGTCGAACGCCGCCCGGCCGTTTCGACAGCGCCCGGACGATTCTTTTTCCGCGCGGGTCGGTTCCCGCTGTCGACTCTATCACGGGGACCCACCCTGGCCAGCTTGGCGCGATACGGATACTTGTGATCACACAAGTTGTGATGCTATCGTCCGCGGCTGAGGCAGCGAGGATTTCAAGGACATGGCAAGGAAAAGCGCGGCGGGCGACCCGGTTTCGCGCAAGGAAGCGCCGCGAAAAAAAGGGTCGCGCAAGGTCATCATCACCTGCGCCGTCACCGGCGCGGTCCATACCCCCAGCATGACGCCCTATCTGCCCATCACGCCCGATCAGATCGCCCGGGATTCAATCGATGCGGCGGAGGCGGGCGCCTCGATCATCCATCTCCATGCCCGCGACCCCAAGGACGGACGGCCGACGCCCGATCCCGCCGTCTTCATGCAGTTCCTCCCCCGCATCAAGCAATCCTGCGACGCGGTCATCAACATCACCACCGGCGGCTCGCTGGGCATGAGCATGGAGGACCGCCTCGCCGCACCGCTGAAGGCCCAGCCCGAGCTCTGCTCCCTCAACATGGGCTCGATGAATTTCGGGATCTTCCATGTCACCGAGAAGATCAAGGATTGGAAGTACGATTGGGAGCAGCCCTATGTCGAGCGCACCAAGGACCTCATCGTCTCGAACACCTTCGCCCAGATCGAGCGCTTCATCCGCGAACTGGGCCAGGGCTGCGGCACCCGCTTCGAATGCGAATGCTATGACGTGGGCCATCTCTACACCCTGGCGCATTTCCTCGACCGCGGCCTGCTGGAGCCGCCGCTCTTCGTCCAGACCATCTTCGGCGTGCTGGGCGGCATCGGCCCCCATGCGGAGGATCTGGCCCATATGCGCCGCACGGCAGACCGCCTCTTCGGCAAGGATTATCAATGGTCGATCCTCGCGGCGGGACGCCATCAGATCTCTCTCGCCACTGTGGGGGCGACCATGGGCGGCAATGTACGCGTGGGTCTGGAGGACAGCATCTATCTCGGGCCCGGACGCCTGGCCAAGAGCAACGCCGAGCAGGTGCGCAAGATCCGCGGCATTCTGGCGGAGCTCTCCCTCGACATTGCCACCCCCGCCGAGGCGCGGGAGATGCTGAAGCTGAAAGGCGGCGACCGCGTCGCATTCTAGGGGTGCCGGGCACGCCGTTTGACCAATACGTGTTTTGCGTATACACTGTAAATTTAACGTCCGCACGGAGGAATGCCTGCAGATTCCCTGCAGAAACAGGTCGGGCCGCCGCGAAAGCCGCTTCCCTTTCCCTCGCCCCTTTCGCCGGAATGACGAGAGGGGTAGAACGCGCTAGCTTGGCTGACGGCCTCTCTCGGATCAACGCACGGGTCTGCTGTATCCCTTGTACAAGCTCGTCGAGACCTTTCGCGGCGTCGCCTATCCCTGGCAGTGCGATGCCATGGGGCATATGAACACGCAGTTCTATTCGGCGCTTTACGACGGCGCCGGATTCCATTTCCTCGCCATGCTGGGCCCCAATGCCGAGCTGGCGCCGGCGGGCCTCGGCTGGGCCGATGTCCGCCAGCTCATCGAATACAAGCATGAGGTGACGGCGGGGGCGCTGCTGGTGGTGCGCAGCACGCTGCTCCGCCTCGGCACCAAATCGGTCGAATACCGTCATGAGATCCGCAATGCCGAGAGCGGCCGGCTCCATTCCACCAGCGAGCAGGTGACGGTGCTCTTCGATCTGAACCGCCGACAGGCCGCACCCCTCGACGAGGCGATCCGCCGCCGCGCCGCCGCCATGGCCGTCGCTACATGAGGGCTTCCATGGATCAAGCGGCGATGGCGCGGGCGGCCGATATCCTCTGGCAGGCGCGGCTCGCCGGAAAGCGCCTCGAGATCCTGCCGGAGGATTGCCGGCCACGGAGCCTGGACGAAGGCTATGCCATCCAGGATGTCATGGCGGCCCGTTGCGGCCAGAAGACGGCGGGCTGGAAGATCGCGGCCACGAGCGAGGCGGGCCAGCGCCATATCGGCGTCAGCGAACCATTGGCCGGCCGGCTCTTCGCCGATTTCATCCTGCCGGACGGCGCCCGGCGGGACGCGGGGCCGATGCATATGCGGGTGGTGGAGGCGGAGTTCGCCTTCCGATTCGGCCGCGATCTACCCCCGCGGGGATCTCTCTATGATGTCGAGGAGGTCATCGCCGCCGCCGCCGATCTCCATCTCGCCATCGAGCTGCCCGATGCCCGCTTCGAGCGCTTCGCCGAGATCGGCCCGCCCAGCATCACCGCCGATGACGCTTTCGCCGCCTGGTACATCCTGGGTCCGCAGATCGCCAACTGGCGCGGCCTCGACCTGCCGGCCCAGCCGGTGCGGGCGATCCGCAACGGAAGGCCCGCTGGCGAGGGAAGCGGCGCCAATGCCCTGGGCGACCCGCGCCTGGCGCTCACCTGGCTCGTCAACGAGCGCGCCAAGCGCGGCGGCGGGGTCAAGGCTGGCGAGGTGGTCATCACCGGCACCTGCCTGAAGCCCGTCGAGATCGAGCCGGGTGACCATGTCACCGTCGAATTCCCCGGGCTGGGGGAGATGAAGGTCGCCTTCGACTGATGGGGTGGCGGACCCGCGGGATGCAGATAAAGGCTCTTGGCGGATTCATGGAGAGGCGCGGGGGCGAGCTGCGTCTCGCCTTGCGCACCACCCTAGCCGGGCTCGCCACTTTTGCGCTGGCTGAGGCGCTGCGGCTCCCCCAGGGCTATTGGGCGGTGCTCACCTCCGTCATCATCATGCAGGGGAGCGTCGGGGGATCCCTCAAGGCCGGCATCGACCGGCTGATCGGCTCCTTCGCCGGCGCGATCTGGGGCGTGGCGGTGACCTTGGCCATCCCCCATCATGGGATTCCGGCTCTCGGCCTGGCTCTCGTCGTCGCTCTGGGGCCGCTGGCCCTCGTCTCGGCGCTGAAGCCCAGCTTCCGCATCGCCCCGGTCACCGCCATCATCGTGCTGCTGAGCACGAGCAGCCTGCAGGCCGACCCCGTGCCCTATGCCGTCGACCGGGTGCTGGAGATCGGGCTCGGCTGCGTCGTCGGGCTCGCCGTCTCGCTCCTCGTCCTGCCCGGCCGCGCTGCCCGGCTCCTGGCGGAAGCGGCCGCCGTCGTGCTGCGGGGCTTCGCGGAGCTGGTCGAGATCGTCTTGCGCGATCTCGCGACGCCGCTCGACCGCGCGGCACTCCTGGCGATCCACCGCCGGCTGCGCCGCGCCATGGCGCGGGTAGAGACCTTGGCGGGAGAGGCCAAGCATGAGCGGACCAATCGCCTGAGCGACGCGCCCGACCCCGAACCCGTCCTGCGCAATCTGCGGCGGCTGAACCACGATCTGACCGCCGTGGGACGGGCCGGCATGACAGCGATGCCGGCGCAGGGACGCCAGCATCTGACCGAGCCGGTGAAGGGGTTGCGGCATGCCATCGTGGAGTTTCTGACCGAGGCGGCCGAAGGTTTCGCCGTCGGCAAGCCGCCGCCGTCCCTCGCCGCGGTGGACGCGGCCCTGGCCGCTCTGGGCGTGGCGGTCACCGCCATGCGCCAGTCCGGTGCGCTGCGCGAACAAAGCGGCGAGGCGGTCGCACAGGTCTACGGTCTGACCTTCGCCTTGCAGCAGCTCCGCGAGAATCTGGGGGATCTCGCGGAGCGCGTGGCCGAGCGCGCGGCGCCGGTGCGCGACGGGAACAAGGGGGATATCGAAGCATGACCGAGATCTATGTCGATGCCGATGCCTGCCCGGTGCGCGAGGAGGTCTATCGCGTGGCCGAGCGCCTCGGCCTCCAGGTCCATGTCGTCTTCAACGGCTCGCGGCCTATCCTGCCGCCGAACCGCGCGAACGTGCGCCTGGTGGTGGTCGGCGACGCGGCCGATGCGGCCGACGACTGGATCGCTGACCGGATCACCAGCGCCGATATCTGCGTGACCGCCGATATTCCGCTGGCCTCGCGCTGCCTCGCCAAGGAAGCGCGGGCGATAGCACCCAACGGCAAGATCTGGACCAAGGACAATATCGGCCAGGCTCTGGCCGGGCGCGAGCTGTCGCGCCATCTGCGCGAGCTCGGCGTCGGCGGCGGCGGCCCGCCGCCTTTCGGCAAATCGGACAGGTCCCGCTTCCTCAGCGCGCTCGATACTGAATTGCAGGCTCTGCTGCGGAAGAGATGATCGCGCCGGCTAGCGCCCCGCTGCGATCACCAGTCTCCGGAAGCGGAAGGCGGCAGTGAGCGCCAGCAGGGACAAGGCGGCGCTGGCGCCATAGACGGTGATGGGCACCGCGGCCGGGATGTCGGCCGCCCCCTCCGCGCCGAAGCCGGCGACATTGCCGAGCAGGCCCGAGATCGCCGCACCGAAGGCCCCGCAAGTGCTCTCCAGGGTGGGGATCGCACCGGCGGTGACGTCGCGCTCGGTCTCGGCGGCGAGACCGATGACATGCTCGGTGATGAAGCCGTAGCTGATGCCGAAGCCGATGCCCAGCGAGGCAAGGGCGATGGCGCTGACCGCCAGCGGCAGGTCATGCCAGAAGACGAGCATGGCAAGCCCCAGGCTGAGCAGCGCCGGGCCCAGGACGATCATGTTCCGACTGGTGGCGCGGCCGACGCGGCCGATGAGGATCGCCGCGACCGACCAGGAAAAAGCGGTGATGGCCGCATACTGGCCGGCGAAGAAGACCGTCGTGCCATGGCCGATCTGCACGAAATAGGCGATGTAGAGCGGGGCGGCGGCCTCGGTGCCGAACATCAGCCCCAGGATCCAGATGCCCAAGGGTGCGGCGCACCGCAGCGAGAGAAGATCCGCCGGGAAGAGCCGTACCTGGCTCCGCCGGTCGATACGAAAGCAGATGGCGATGAGGATCAGGGCAGCCGCGATCAGCACCGCCGCCCGGATCGGATCGCGGCTGACCCCGGCGATGGAGACGGCGGTGATCGCAAGGCCGATGATGGCGACGCGGCCCAGCGGCAGGCCGGCCCGCGCGGCGGCATCCGTCGCGCGGGTGGGGGTGGGATGGCGCGCCACCAGCCAGAGAAAGCTCGTCGACATGGCCAGCATGGGCAGGAAGGCGAAGCGCCAGGAGGCGATATCGGTCAGCAGCCCGGCGAGCCACGGCCCGATCAATGTGGCCAGCGCCCAGACCACGGCGAGGATGCCGAAGGCAGGCGTGACCTCGACGGGCTCCAGGGAATCGCTGACCAGGATATAGCAGAGCGCCAGGACCATGCCCTCGCCCAGGCCCTGAACGGCACGGGAGAGCAGGAAGATCTCCATATTGGGAGCGGCGAAGCCCAGCAGATTGGCGGCGATGACGATGGCGGAGGCGGTGAGCAGGACGCGCCGCGTGCCGTAGCGCCCCTTCAGGAAGCCGGCGCAGGCGCTGCCCGGGATGGAGAGGGCGAGGAAGGCGGTGGTGCCCCAGCTCAGCAGATGCGGGCTGCCGAGCTCGAGCACGACGCTGGGCATGATGGTCGAGACCAGGAACCAGCCGAAGGCCTGGATCGCCACGCCCAGCGAAATCGTCCAGATGATGCGCGCCCGGCGGCCGAAGAGCAGCACCGGCCAGCTCGGCGCTCTCCCTCCCTCTTCCGAACGGCTCGGCTGATCGTTCATGGCTCCGGGATATCGCCGATCGATAAAGAAAGCAAATCCTTTCCAAATTGAACGCGCCGTGCTAGCAAAAGTAGATGCAGCCACGCAGCGCCACCCGTCTGCTCCATGCGCTCAAATCCACCGGGCCTCAGAGCGCGGCGGTGATCGCACGCCGCCTCGGTGTAACGAGCGTCGCGATCCGCCAGCGTCTGGCGAAGCTGCAGGCCGAGGGTCTCGTCGCCTTCGAGGATCAGGCGGCGGGCG
>DATHQQ010000372.1:0-3736 GCA_035482595.1 Verrucomicrobiia bacterium | reverse complement strand
GCTGATGATCAGCGCCCCCCCCAGATAGATGCGCGGGGCGGGGGCGATCCCGAACACCGCCCAATTGATCACCTGGGCCACGAGAAAGAACAGCGCGACATAGACGCCGAGGAGGCGTCCGAAATCCCAGGGCGGCAGATTGACGGTGACGCCATAGAGGAACAGCACGACGCCGCCGCAGGCAAGAAAGCCGAGGCGGGTTGCCAGGGTCGAGCTATGAAGCCCGGTCCGAACCAGGGCATCGCCGCCTGCCTCCAGCGTCGCCGCCGCCATCAGCAGCAGCATCCAGGCGCCATTGTTCATGGTGTCTCCCTTCCCCTTGGTGAGCCTTTGGAGGTCGGGCATTTTAGCTACTGCAGGGGACGGGCGGGAGAGGGCGGTTGCACCCCCATCGCGGTGGATGAGGCTCAGATCGACTCGCGTGCGAGGCGGATCGCCGTGGGTCCGCCGATGCCTTGGCTGGCGCCTGTGACGATCGCCACCGTATTCGACATGTCACCTCCGCTTGCTTATCGAAGGGGCGAGGAAGTCATGGATCGCCGCGGCGATCTCCGCAGCATGCGTCTCCAGCGCAAAATGGCCGGTATCGAAGAAGCGGACGACCGCGCCGGGAATGTCGCGCTTGAAGGCTTCGGCGCCGGGCGGCAGGAAGAACGGGTCGTTCTTGCCCCAGGCCGCCAGCAAGGGGGGCTTGTACTTGCGGAAGTAGTCCTGGAATGCCGGGTAAAGCGCGACATTGCTTTTGTAGTCGCCGAACAGGTCCAGCTGGATCTCATCGGCGCCGGGGCGGGCGAGATAGAAATTGTCCAGCGACTGACCGTCCGGGGAGACAGCCGTCGCATCGCTCACGCCGTGGGTATATTGCCAGCGCGTCGTTTCGGGTGCGAGCATGGTACGCAGCGCGGTTCGGTTCGCCTGCGACGGCTCTTGCCAATAGGCGCGGATGGGATTCCAGCCCTCGCTCAATCCCTCCTCATAGGCGTTGCCGTTCTGAGAGATGATCGCGGTGATGCGGTCGGGATGTTTCGCCGCGATCCGGAAGCCGGTCGGCGCGCCATAGTCGAAGACATAGACGGCGAAGCGCTTGAGGCCGACCACCTCGGTGAAGCGGTCGATGACGCCGGCGATGTTGTCGAAGGTGTAGGTGAACTTGTCTCGCGGCGGCATGTCCGACTGGCCGAACCCCGGGAGATCCGGCGCGACGATATGGAAGCGATCGGCCAGAAGCGGGATCAGGTCCCGGAACATATGGCCGGCGCTGGGGAAACCGTGAAGCAGCAGCAGATTCGGCCCGTTCGCGGGCCCGGCCTCGCGATAGAAAATCTTCAGACCGTCCACTTGGGCTGTGCGGTACTTGACGGCGGTCATGGCACTTCTCCTTGGCGATTTCGGTAACCGATCCGGCACCGGCGTTGCGATCAGCGAACGGGGCGGGCTCGGCGGAAGAGCCCTGGGCGTTGGGTACTACTGACGAATCGCATCGAGGATGATGTCGACCACGGCGCCGGGCGCGGTGACGATCGGCGCATGATCGACGGCGTGGGACTGCACGCGCGCCTTCATCCTCTCCGCCATGAAGCGCTGCGTCTCGGGAAGGATCATGCGATCCTCCTCGGCCAGGAGGTACCAGCTTGGCCGGTCCTTCCAGAGCGGCCGTTCGACAGGGACGCTGATGCAAGGCAGCGCGATCGGCCTCTGGACCGCTGCCAATAACGCATGTTCCTCGGCGGCGGCATGCTGTGCGAAGGCTGCCGCGAACGCATCTTCGGGAAGCCAGATCAGGCCATGGCTATCGGGCGCCAGCTTCGGGGCCAGCGGATGCGGCTTGGTGCGATAGAACACGTCGCCGACCGTCTCGCCCTCATCCGGGGCGAGAGCAGCGATATAGACGAGCGACTTGACCTTCTCGCTGCGGGTCGCCGCGATGACGGCGCCGGCATAGGCGTGGCCGGCCAGCACGACGGGACCGTCGATCCGCTCCAGCGTCCGATTGAGCGCGGCCACATCATCGGCAAGGGAGGTCAGGGGCAAGGGCGCGGCGAAGACCGTGGCCCCTTCGGCCTTCAGCGGGCCGATCACCTTGCGCCAGCTCGACCCGTCGGCCCAGGCACCATGGGCAAGCACCACGCTCACATTCCTAGGGGACATTTCTGGTTCCTTCCGCAGGCCCACCGGGGCACGAGCGCTACCGTGAGTAACCGCTCAATCGGCGGAGGGGAGGTTACTTAGGAAACGTAACTTGTCAAGTGCCTTTGGGACGGTTATGCATAGTTGCATGACTTCTAACAAGCATCGCCGAGAAGTCGTTCCAGCCTCTCCGCTCCGCCCACCCGCCATCTTCACCGCCGATTCTCTCGGCCTGGATTTCCTGAACTCGGTCGCCACGCCGGTGGACAGGGAGATCGACTGGATCGACAGCGGCGAGGGCCTCTTGGCTTGGCTGGAGCAGGCGCGCCTTGTGCCTGCCGAGGTGCTGGACGGCCTGCGGGCGCAGGCTATTCCGAGAGAGCTGGATAGCGTCGCGGCTCAGGCACGAAAGCTTCGAGAGTGGTTCAGGACCTTCGTTCATGCTCATCGAGGCAGGCCGCTCATCGCCAAAGACCTGGAGGAGTTGGAGCCGTTGAACCGGCTGCTCGAACGGGATGAAGCGTTCGGACGAATTGTGGGGCGCGATCACGGAGATCACCCCGGTCTCCAGCTTCGGATAATGCGCCGGTGGCGCTCGCCTGCAGCACTGCTCCTGCCGATCGGGGATGCATTGGCGAAATTCGTCAGCGAAGAGGATTTCTCGAAGGTAAAGGCCTGCGAGGGCCGGCCTTGCACGCTCATGTTCGTGGATCAAACGCGAGGCGGGCGGCGCAGGTGGTGCAGCATGGCGATCTGCGGCAATCGCGCAAAGCAGGCGGCGCATCGACATCGACTCAAGGCGAAGCATTAAGGCCGGGGCATGCCGGCAGTGCCCGCGCCGGCGTCAGGCCCCGGACAATGCCTCCGCCTGATCAGCGAGGCGCTTGGCCAACCCGGGCGAGAGAAGCTTCGAGAGCTTGGCATGGGCCCGGCGCCAGACCGGGATCGCCGCCTCCAGCCGCCTGGCGCCGGTCTCGGTCAGCCAGACGGCCCGGCGGCGCAGGTCGGTTTCGACCAGCGCGATCTCGATCAGCCCCGCGCTTTCGAGCGTCCGAAGATTGCGCGACAGGGTGGATTGCTCGAGACCCGCGCGCCGGGCCAAGCCACCCAGCGTGTCGTCGGATATCACGGCGATCTGCGCCATCAGCCCGATCTGCGCCGCGGTTAGGTGAAGCTCCGCCAGCTCGCGGTCGAGGAACTGGGTGATGCGCCGGGCGGCCAGACGGCTGTTCCAGCCGGCGCAGGCCTCGACCAGGGCTTCAGCATCGGTCCGCAGAGTCTTTCGCGGTTGCGGCGGGGCGCTCATGGATATATGTATATACATAATATGTAGATACATGGAAAGATCGTTTATGGATCCCTCGGCCGCCGGGTTGCAGCGGAACATCCTGCATTGCATCGGCAAGACCTCCCTGATCGCCTTGCGCAAGATCAGGCCTCGCAATGGCGCCCGCGTCCTGCTGAAGCTGGAGAGCGAGAATCCCACCGGCAGCATGAAGGACCGGATGGCGCTGGCCATGATCGCGGCGGCGGAGGCCGATGGGCGTCTCGTCCCCGGGGGCGCCGTCGTCGAATATACCGGCGGCAGCACGGGCGTGTCCTTGTCCCT
>DATHQQ010000371.1:0-7545 GCA_035482595.1 Verrucomicrobiia bacterium | reverse complement strand
CGACGTCGCGATCGCCATTGCCGTGCAGATCCTCTGGGCTGTGGGGTTCACCCTCGGCAAGCCGGTGGTCGAGCATTTTCCGCCGCTGCTCATGATGGCCATGGTCTACGGGGTGACGGCGCTGTGTCTCACCCGCTATATCTCGGGGATCGCCACGCCCTTCTGGCGTCTGTTCCTGCTGACAGCCTTCATCGCGCCGATCCAGGCCTATCTTATTTTTTCCGGCCTCAAGGGGCTGCCGGCCTCGACCGCCATGCTCGTGCTGCAGGTCCAGGCGCCCTTCACCGTGCTCTTCGGCTGGCTCCTGCTGGGCGAGCGTCCCTCGCTTCTGCGGTTGACCGGCATGACGATCTCCCTCCTGGGCGTGGTCGTCGTCGCCGGGGCGCCGGAGGCCGCCTCCTCCTGGTGGCCGGTGCTTCTGGTGATCGCCGGCGGCGCCTGTTGGTCGGCCGGGCAGGCCGCCGCCCGCGGCAAGGTACGCGACGCTGGTCCCACCTTGACCGCGGGAATCGCAATCTGCGCGGTCCCGCAGGCCCTCGTCGCCTCGTTGCTCTTCGAGCATGGCCAGATCGAAGCCATTACCTCGGCCAGCCTCGGGCTCTGGGCCGTTTTCCTGGCCTTCGCCCTTGGCGGCTTCGTCATCGCCTATTCCCTCTGGTATGGGCTGCTCCGACGCTACCGCGTCGATCAGGTGATCCCCTTCACCTTGCTGATGCCCATCGTGGGCGTGGTCTCCGGCGGCGTCATGCTCGGCGAGAGCGTCTCGGCGATGGAGCTGGTCGGGGGGATCGTCATCCTGGCGGGGCTGTCGCTCGTCATCTGGTCGAAGGCGCCCCCGCCCTCGCTTCGTCTTTCCTCATGAGACAAGCGAGAACGGGCTGCCTGCCATGACGGGCGTGCCGCAGCCGGCTTGGCGCCAGGTTGCCAATCCCTTCGCCCCCATCGAAGTCATCGAGCCCGAGCAGCTCGAGCGCATCCACGATGCCTCGATGCGCATCCTGGAGGATTTCGGTCTCGAGATCCTGAACGCCGAGGCGCTCGATATCCTGGCCGCCCATGGCGCGGCGGTCGATCGCGCCAACAGCCGCGTGCGCCTCGACCGCGGGTTGGTGCTGGAGCATGTCGCCAAGGCGCCGCGCAGCTTCACGCTTCATGCCCGCAATCCTGCCCATGATCTGCGCATCGGCGAGAACAACATCAACTTCATCCTGACCTCGGGTCCGCCCAATTGCGCCGATCTCGACCGGGGCCGCCGGCCGGGAAATTTCGCCGACCTCGCCAACTTCATCAGGCTGGCCCAGAGTCTCGATATCCTGCATGGGCTGGTGGGATTTCCCATCGCGCCAATCGACGTTCCCGTCCCCACCCGGCATCTCGACGGCCATTTTCTGCACACCACCCTGACCGACAAGATCTGGGGGCCGAGCTGCATCGGCGCCGAGCGCGTCGTTGACGGATTCGAAATCAGCCGATTGAGCCGCGGCCTCGACGAGGCGGGAATGCGGCGCCAGCCGGGGCTGGCCAGCGTCGTCAATACCAACTCGCCGCTGCGCGTCGACGGGCCGATGCTGGACGGGCTCATGACCATGGCGCGCTTCGGCCAATGCGTAATCGTCACACCGTTCACCTTGGCCGGCGCCATGAGCCCGATCACCTTGGCCGGCGCGCTGGCCCAGCAGAATGCCGAGGCCCTGGGTGTCATCGCCTTCCTGCAGATGGTGGCGCCGGGAGCACCCTGCATCTATGGCGGCTTCACTTCGAATGTGGACATGAAGAGCGGGGCGCCGGCCTTCGGCACGCCGGAATTCGCCCGCGCGGCGCTGGCCGGCGGTCAGCTCGCGCGGCGCTACGGCTTGCCCTATCGCTCGAGCAATTGCTGCAGCGCCAATGTGGTCGACGCCCAGGCCGCCTATGAATCGCAGATGGCCATCTGGGGTTCGGTCATGGGCTATTCGAACTACATGCTCCACAGCGTGGGCTGGCTCGAGGGCGGGCTCGTCGCCTCCTTCGAGAAGGCGATCCTGGATGCCGAGATGCTGCAGGATATGGCGGCGATGCTGATGCCGCTGCCGGGTGGCGAGGACCCCGCCTTGCTCGATTGGCGCCGGGGTCGCCGCCATGACGATGACGAGCCGCCCGCTCAGCAGCGCGCCAATCGCGTCTGGAAGCAGCTCCTCGCCGAATACGAGGCACCTTTTCTCGAGCCCTCGCGGCGCGAGGCCATCGAGGACTACATCGCTCGGCGAAAAAGCGAGGGCGGAGTCAAGGCGGCCTAGCTCGGCGCTGTCTGCTCCGGGGCGCCCGAGGCGGCCGGCTGATCTGGGTCCCGCCTGCCGTGAGCGCTCGGGATCAACCCCGCGGGGCCTCGCATTAAGCGAGGTCGCGCGGAATCGTCTCGTCCCAATTGCGGCTGAAGACGCGCTGTTCGCCCTCGAAGGCATCCATTTCGGCGGTGAGGCGAAAGGCCTCGGCGCTGCAGGTCACGACGATCTTGCAGGCCGAGGAGACCTGCCAATCGCCGCGGGAATAGGCCCGATGCCAGGAAAGCTCGGCCTTGGCCGTCGTCGGATCGTCGGGATGGATCGAGAGCCGCCGCCCGCGCCGGATGGCGAAAGTGAGATCGATATCCTCGATGCGATTCGTCCCGTCACTGTCGCTGAGATCCCAGACGACCTCGCCCGTGTTGCGGTTTTGGGTCACCGTCCGATTCTCCCAGCCAGGCTCGATCTGGGTCTTGCGCAGCTTGGGCGAGGCTTCCGGCTCGCCGAAGGGTGCCAGTGCGCCATCCTCGGCCCGGGCCGGGCGCAGCGGCAGGGTGAGGCTGCTCGAGCCCATGAGGACCGTCACCGTCGCTGGCTCGGGCGAGGGCCAGGCCACCGGCCAATAGGCGCTGGAGATGGCGAGGCGCAGCCGGGTGCCGGCGGCGAAGCGATGACCGCAATGGTTCATCTGGACCCGCACCCGGTAGCGCTTTCCCGGCTCCAGCGGCACCGGATGCTCATGACTCTCGCGATGGGTCAGGTTGAGCAGGCCATAGGTCACGCGGGAGACGGCGCCATCGGGCAGGATCTCCGAGAGGGTGCAGGCGAGCAGCGCATTCGGCCGATCGGCCGAGACATCGAGCTCGACCACGGGCGCACCCAGCACTTCGATATCCGCCGCCAGCGGCGCGCTATCGAAGACGAGGGAGCCGCCCGCCTCCGGGCGCTGATCGATCGCCTGGTCATGGCCGACGCCATAGGGACACCAGGAGCCGGCGGTGAGGCCGACCGTCTGGGGCGAGGCGATGGGCAGCCCCTCGCCGGCCTTTCCCGATGCGCCCTCGGCGAGCAGACCCCGCTCCAGGCGCCAGCGACCCACACCCAGGCGCGGGCTCGGCCAGCTCTCCTCCGCCACCCAGCGCCCCGCCTTGTAATCGTGATGGGACAGCGGCGGGGCCGGATCCTCGAGCCAGACGCGCAGCTTCGGCTCCTCCATGATTCCCGTGTCGCGGCCCTTCAGCCAATGATCCCACCAGCGCAGGCATTCCTGGAGGAAGCCGATGGCAGGCCCGGGCATGGCGAAATGCGGATATTTATGCGCCCAGGGTCCGACCAGCCCCTTGCTCGGCGATTTCAGATTGGCCAGCAGCCGGAAGACCGCGTTGGTATAGCCGTCGGTCCAGCCACCCACGGCATAGACCGGGCATTGGATCGCATCCCAATCCTCGGCGACCGAGCCGTGCTTGTAGAGCGCATCGCGGCGCTGATGGCGCATCCATTCCGCGAGCCAGAGACCATCCTTGTCCAGGCGCTCCAGCCACATCTCGCGCCAGCGCTCGCCCACGATGGCTGGATCCGGCGGCGCCGAATTGATCGAGAAGATGGTCGAGCCCCAGCCCAGCTTGTCGATCAGCAGGCAGCCGCCCATGGCATGGATGTCGTCGGCATAGCGATCGTCGGTCGAGGCGATGGAGACCACGGCCTTCAGCGCCGGCGGGCGGCGCGCGGCGATCTGCAGCCCGTTGAAGCCGCCCCAGGAGATGCCGATCATGCCGACCTTGCCGCTGCACCAGGGCTGGGCCGCGATCCAGGCGATGATCTCCAGCCCGTCGTCCTGCTCCTGCTTCAGATATTCGCCCAGGATCACCCCGTCGCTGTCGCCGGTGCCGCGGATATCGACCCGAACCGCGGCATAGCCATGGCCGGCGAAATAGGGATGAGTGGTGAAATCGCGCTCGGCCGTGCCGTCGCGCCGGCGATAAGGGAGATATTCCAGGATGGCCGGCACCGGATCGGCCTCGGCATCGACCGGGCGCCAGATCCGCGCCGCCAGCTTCGTGCCGTCGGAGAGCGGGATGGCGACATCGTCGAACATCTGAATCTCGCGCGGAAACTGCTCGACGATACGCATATTCATCTTCATCCCCTGTTTACGATTCGCCGGTCGCGCCGCAATGTCGACGGGGCTCAGGGTCCTGTAAATTTCGCGCTGTTATGCCTTTATGCGCGAGTTTATGCTTGAAAGATGAGCAATTCGGACCTTTCGAGGGAGCCCCGCCTGGCGGTCAATCTCCGCTTTGCCGCCAGCTTCCTGCCCTCGGTATCGCAGCTTTGCCGCGACGTCGGGCTGAACCGCCAGCAGATGAACAAATATCTGAACGGCGGCAGCCGTCCCTCGCCCTACAATTTGCGCCGCATCGCCGATTATCTGGGGGTGGAGCCGGAGGAGCTGGCGCTGCCCACCGAACGCTTCGCCCAGATCTGGCGCCATCGCGGGGCGATCCCCGTCCGGGAGGTGGATCGGCTGCGCCTGCCGCGCCCCCTGCGCGACGCCTTCGTCCAGCCCGAAGCCGGCGCCGAGCGCTTCCTCGGCAGCTATCACTGCTACATCAATTCCCACAGCTGGCCCGGCCATGTGCTGCGCTACGTCATGCGGCTGTCGCGCGCCGGCGGCTGGATCGCGACAAAATCCGTGGGGCGCTATGACGCGGAGCCCGAAAGCGGGCAGCGATATCTGATGAAATGCGCCGGGGTCGCCACCATGCAGGCCAATCTGCTGATGATCGTCGAGCAGCAGCTCCTGGGCGCGGGGACGCTCTCGACCACCATCCTGCAGCCCACCTACCGATCCGATGTCGGGGTGCTGAGCGGCATCTGCGCCGACACCCCCTCCGGCGGCGTCCGCCGGCCCGTGGCGACCCGCATCGTCTTCCGCTTCCTGGGCCGCAATGCTGATCTCAGAAGCGCCATCGCCCAGACGGCGATCCTGCCGGTCGATTCTCCAAGCATCGAGCTGCGCATCCGCCGGCTTCTGGCGGAGCCGGTGGATTCCATCACTCCACGTCGCTGAGCGCTATAAGAGCAAAAGCTGGCGCGATTGCGCCTCGCCGGAAATCGCACGAAGGCCCGACAAAGCCGTGGCTGTGGCTCTCGCCTTGCTCCGTGGGACCACTACTCACCCCGAATAGTTGTTTCTATTATTCAAGTTTAATATTCGCTTAAGCGTATTTTTGACAGCGCTACTGGGTATTTTGACGCGCTTCCAAACGGTGCGCTCACGGCACCCGCAGTATTTTACGGGGACTGCTACCCAGGAAACATCAGGCGAAAGGATAGTCAAATGGCCGAAGATCGGAAATCGACGATCCATGATACCTTGAACGCGCCGAGCGAATCTGCCCACAAGGCGGCGCTCGTACCTGCCGCAGCGGGAGAAGTGTCACCGGGGGTTCCGAAGACGCCGGATCCAAGGTGGGGCGTGGAGCGCTGTTGTGTCCGCGAGTTCTGGGCGGTCATCGAGCGCGATGCAAGTCTTGTCCGCGGCCGCAATGTTTTGCGCACCGCCAAGCTGGGCACGGGCATCTACGAGGTCTTCTTCACCGGCGAGGTCAGCAACGGCGCCTTTGTCGCCACCATCGGCCGGCCGGGAATTGCCACCGAACCGCCTGGTGACATCACCGTGGCGTTGCGCTGCTGCCCGGGCTCGAATCCATGGACCCCATTCGCCGACAACAAGGGCGTGTGGGTACAAACCTTCGACCCCAATGGCCGTCCCAGCGACCGCTCGTTCCACCTGATCGTTCTAACCCAAGACATGTGATCGACGACGAACGTTGAACCGAGAAGCTGCCGGACCCGTCCCCACTTTCGACCGGCGTGGATCTGGCAGTTACGTCAAAGCCTCTTGCTGGCACGTTGATGGCCAGGACTTCGCCCGGCCATGACGGAAAGGGGAAGAGGCTGAGCCACGAAGCTAAGGCCGAATGAAGCCGTCGCTGCCGCTGGCCCCGCCCGACCATTGGAAGCCGGCATAGCCGCCGGCTGCGTCATAGATGAAGTCCATGAGATAGGCGACATTGACGCCGGTATCCATCAGGAGATGGTCCTCCGCGCTCGCCCCGTTGACGGTGATCGTCATGGGCGACGGTGTCCATTCCGGATGGGCGGGCGTGGCGTATTGAGGATTCGGCGCCAGCTTGACGAAGGCGGCGGCAAGCAAGGATTCTCAGTCGGCATTAGTCATATTTTTGCGAATTCCCCTGTCGGCCGGTTGAACGCCCCGCACGGCTCGGACTAGGATCGCCGGTGCCAAGCCTGCACGAGCGCAGCCAGATCCTTCGCGACGGCAGTCATCCCACAGCAACGGAACGGTCATGGACATCGTCACGCAATTCCCGCGCCAAGTACGCGAGATCGAAAATCTGTTCATCACTCTGTCGGACGGCTGCCGTCTGGCGGCGCGAATCTGGCTGCCGGCCGATGCGGAGCAGAAGCCGGTTCCCGCGATCCTGGAGTATCTGCCCTATCGCAAGCGCGACGGCACGGCGGAGCGCGATCACCTGACCCACCCCTATTTCGCCGGCAACGGCTACGCCTGCATCCGCGTCGACATGCGCGGCTCGGGCGAATCCGACGGACTGCTCGACGATGAATATTTGAAGCAGGAGCAGGACGATTGCCTGGAGGTCCTGAAATGGATCGCGACCCAGCCCTGGTGCACCGGCAGCATCGGCATGATCGGCATCTCCTGGGGCGGCTTCAACGGGCTGCAGGTCGCCGCCCGCCGGCCGGCGGAGCTCAAGGCCGTGATCTCCCTCTGCTCCACCGACGACCGCTATGCCGACGACATCCATTTCATGGGCGGCTGCCTGCTGAACGACAATCTGCAATGGGCCTCGGTGATGCTGGGCTACATGTCGCGCACGCCCGACAAGGCCCTGCTCGGCGATGCCTGGCGCGACGTCTGGGTGAAGCGCCTCGAGCATCAGCCGCTGCTGGTCGCCCATTGGCTGCGCCATCAGCGCCGCGACGAGCTCTGGAAGCATGGTTCCATCTGCGAGGATTGGAGCGCCATCACCTGCCCTGTCTATCTGGTGGGCGGCTGGGCCGACGGCTATTCCAATACGATCCCCCGCATGCTGGCCCATCTGCAATGCCCCAAGAAGGGGCTGATCGGCCCCTGGGCGCATAAATATCCCCATTTCGCCAAGCCCGGCCCGCAGATCGGCTTCCTCCAGGAATCGCTGCGCTGGTGGGACAAATGGCTGAAGGGCATCGAGACCGG
>DATHQQ010000370.1:0-2063 GCA_035482595.1 Verrucomicrobiia bacterium | reverse complement strand
AGAAGGTGGCGCGGTCGGGCGTGTTGAGCGGGGCATCGAAGCGCAGGCGCTCGGGCAGATCCGGATTGGCGAGATAGAGCGTGCCGAAGGCGATCAGATCGGCGGTTCCGGCGCCAAGGGCGGCTTCGGCCTGGGCCCGGTCGAAGCCGCCGGCGAGGATGACCTTGCCGCCGAAGGCGCGGCGCAGCGCCCCCCAATCGAAGCTTCCGTCATCGCCGCCCCGGGCGAGATGCAGATAGGCCAGCCCCCGCGCACCCAGCGCCGCGGCGACATGGCCGAAGGTCGCCTGGGGATTGCTGTCCGAGAGATCGTTGAAGGGATTCACCGGCGAGAGCCTGACGCCGACCCGGCCTGCCCCCAGCACCTCGGCGGCGGCATCGGCCACCTCGAGCAGCAGACGCGCGCGGTTCTCCACCGACCCGCCATAGGCATCCTTTCGCCGGTTCGTCGAATCCCGCGGGAACTGGTCGAACAGATAGCCGTTGGCGCCATGCACTTCGACCCCGTCGAACCCCGCGGCCTTGGCATTGACCGCCGCGCGGCGGAAATCGGCCACGATGCCGGGGATCTCGTCGAGCTCCAGGGCCCGGGGCGTGACGAAGGGCTGAAGGCCCGTCGCGGTCATGGCGCTGCCGGCCGGCCGCACCGTCGAGGGCCCCACCGGCAAGGCGCCGTCCGGCTGCAGCGAGGGATGGGAGATGCGGCCGACATGCCAGGCCTGGAGGAAGATGCGCCCGCCGCGGGCATGGACCGCCTCGGTGACCAGCCGCCAGCCCTCGACCTGCTCCGGCGAGAAGATCCCGGGCGTGCCGGGATAGCCTTTGCCCTGGGGCGACACCTGGGAGCCCTCGGTGACGATCAGCCCCGCCGAGGCGCGCTGGGCGTAGTAGCGGGCGTTGAGGGGATGGGGCGCATCTTTCGCATCGGCACGGTTGCGCGTCATGGGAGCCATGACGATGCGATTCTTCAAGGCAAGAGCCCCGACCTGAATCGGCTGGAATAGAAGGCTGGCGGGGGAATCTGACATGCGGCTTCCTCTGGGGTGGCAAAGTCATATGGATCCAGGGCGCCCTTTTTACACCGGCCGGTCCCCCAGGATAGTGGCCCGATGCATGCGCCGGCGTCTGGGCCAGTAGTCCGCCACCGCATAGTGCTGGGTGATCCGGTTGTCCCAGAACAGCACGTCGCCCCCGCGCCAATGGTGGCGGTAGGTAAATTCCGGCTTGCGGCTATGGAGGAACAGGAAATCGAGCAGGGCCCTGCTCTCGTCGGCCGCCAGCCCCTCGATCGCCAGGGTAAAGCCCTCGTTCACGAACAGCCCCTTTTCGCCCGTCTCGGGATGGGTCCGCACCACCGGATGGAGCACCGGCGGATGGGTCTGGCGCGTGCGGTCCCACTTGGCGGCATATTCCGGCGTGGCGAATTCGTCGTGCCGGAAGCTCTTGGCGAAGTCATGGCGGGCGCTGAGGCCCGACAACAGGGTCTTCACCGGCGCGGACAAGGCATCATAGGCGGCGCCGAGATCGGCAAAGATGGTATCGCCGCCGACATCGGGGATGATCACGCCATGGAGGATGGAGCCCAGCGCCGCGGGCCGGAGGGCTGGCCAGGCCGCCGTCGACCATGACGACGCGGTCTCAATCTAGCGGCGCCCCTCATAGCGACAATGCAGAAATTCTTTGCCGCTGGGATAGCTTGGCTTTGCGGGCCTTGGCCGATCATCGGATCGAGCGGGAGGCCCAGGCGGGTTGATTTTCGCCCTGCGGTAGGATAGCGCATTCCAGGTGCTGGGGCCGGCAGGCTATGGTGCCTGGACCCTGGAAGGAGATTGCAGTTTTGACGGTGGAAGGATCGCTCCTCCACGCAGCCGATCGTGTCGCCGGACGGCTGGGACTCTTCGAGGCGCCGCTGGTGGCCGAGGAGCTGATCGCGCTCGCGTGCCGGCGTTCGGGGCTGTCCGACTTCGGTCCCGAGCCCTTCGAGGAGGCCCTCGCCGTGCTGCTGGAGAGTTATGACCGGGAAGCAGCGCTCAGCCTCTTCGGCCGCTTTGCCGCGCGCTGGGA
>DATHQQ010000369.1:0-3449 GCA_035482595.1 Verrucomicrobiia bacterium | reverse complement strand
GGCGACGGGCTGCTCCTGTGCGGCGGCGGGCGGAGTCAGACCCGGCGCCATGCTGCCCAGGGCCACGGCGAGAAGGGTTGCCGCGATGTATCTCAAGGTATCTCCTCCGCGCTCGCTCATGGGATCTGGTGCCGAACGGATGCAGATCCGGTACGGCGCGGTGGAAGACTAGGTGGACGGCATTTACGGTCCCTCAGCCCACTACTTACAGTTTCGTAAACTCGGAGTCGGGTGCTGGACAGCGGCCGAGCAGGCTGCTGGACTGTCAGCCATGTGTGCTCTCTCGAAGCCAAGCCCGGCCCCAAGGCCGAGCCCGACAACGATCCGCCCGCGCCGGCCATGAAACTTCTGGTCGTCGAAGACGATGCGGAAACCGCGACATATCTGGTCAATGGCCTGCAGGAGCAGGGGCATCTGGTGGATCACGCCCGGGAGGGGCGCGACGGCCTGTTCCTGGCCCTGAACAACGCCTATGACGTGATGATCGTCGATCGCATGCTGCCGGGCCTCGACGGGCTCAGCATGCTCCGCGCGGCGCGAGCGGCAGGCAACAAGACGCCGGCCCTGTTTCTCAGCACCATGGGCGGCATCGACGATCGTGTCGCCGGTCTGGATGCCGGCGGCGACGATTATCTGGTGAAGCCTTTCGCCTTCGCCGAGCTGCTCGCCCGCGTCAATGCGCTGGGGCGCCGGCCGGCGCTGAGCGAGGTCGTGACCCAGCTCCAGGTCGCCGATCTGCAGGTGGATCTGCTCAAGCGCCGTGTGACCCGCCAGGGCAAGCAGATCGAGCTGCAGCATCGCGAGTTCCGGCTCCTGGAATATCTCATGCGCAACGCCGGGCGGGTCGTGACGCGGACCATGCTGCTCGAAGCGGTCTGGGACTTCCATTTCGATCCGCAGACGACGGTGGTGGAGACCCATATCAGCCGGCTGCGGGCGAAGATCGACCGCGGCTTCGAACGCGAGCTGATTCGTACCGTGCGCGGCGCCGGATACAGCCTCGGCGAATGAGCCCTCTGCGCAGCCACGGCTTCCGCCTGGCATTGCTCTATCTTGGGCTGTTCACCGCCTCCGTCCTGGTGATCTTCGCCGTCATCTACTGGACCACGGCCGATTTCATGGCCCAAGCCCTCGATCTCTCCGTCGAGACGGAGCTCTCCTCACTGGCGGATATAGAACGGAGCAGTGGGCCCGCGGCGCTCATCGACGCCATCGCCCATCGGGCCCGCACGCCGGTGGGCCGTTCGACCTATGCCCTGCTGCTCGATCCTTCCGGGACCAAGCTGGCGGGCAATCTGGCGGCGCGCCCGCCGCATGTCGGTTGGCTGGATCTGCCGATGCCGAAGGAAAGCGAAGGCGCTGAGGAAGGCGACATGATGCGAGCCAAGGGCTTGATGTTGCCCGATGGGTATTTCCTCCTGGTCGGTCAGAGCGCCTTTCAGCTTCGTGAGACCAGCGAGGTGATCGTCCGCGCCTTCGGCTGGGGAATCCTCGTCACCGTGATCCTCGGGCTGATCGGCGGCGCCCTCATGAGCGCGGGCATGCTCCGCCGCGTCGAATCCATCCGTGTCACGGCCCAGGCGATCATGGCCGGGAATCTGGCTGAGCGCATTCCCACCCGCGGCACGGGGGATGATTTCGACCTGCTGTCGGCGAGCCTGAACGAGATGCTGGATCGGATTAATACCCTCATGGAGGGCTTGCGCCAGGTCTCCAACGACATTGCCCATGATCTGCGCACGCCGCTGACGCGTCTGCGCCAGCGCCTCGAGATCGCGCGCACGCGCCCGGCGACGGCCGAGGAATACCGGCGGCTCATCGAAACGGTCATCGGCGACACCGACGAGATCCTGAAGACCTTCGCGGCCATGCTGCGGGTCGCCGAGATCGAGGCCGGCACGGCGCGCGCCCGCTTCGCGCCGGTCGACCTCTCCGCTTTGCTGAAGGCGATCGTCGAGCTCTATGCCGCCCTCGCCGAGGATCAGCAGCAGAGCCTCGAGGGTAGGATCGAGCGCGGCCTCGTCGTCCGGGGCGACCGGGAATTGCTGACCCAGATGCTCGTCAATCTCGTGGAGAACGCGCTCCGCCATACGCCCCCGGGCACCCGCATCGAGGTGACCGCAGAGCTTGCCGCCGGCCGTCCGCTCTGCAGCGTTGCCGACAGCGGTCCCGGCATCCCGCCCGCGGAGCGGGACAAGGTGTTCCGCCGCTTCTATCGCCTCGACGCCAGCCGGGCGACCGCCGGCAGTGGGCTGGGCCTCAGCCTCGTGGCAGCCATCGCCGAGCTGCACCATGTGACGGTCGAGCTGACCGATAACGGGCCCGGGCTTCGCGTGACGCTGCGCTTTCCGGCAAGCAGCTAGAACTCCGCGGCCCTTGCGCCGGACGCGTCGAGGGCGCGCCCCCGAGGGCGCGCCACGGAATGGCGCGCCCTCGAATTCATGAGATAGCCCGATCTGCGGCGATGAGGGCTATTTCAGCGTCATGCCCGCCTTGGTCAAGCCTTCGGCGATGGCCTTGTGGCAAGTGGCGTCGTCATCCTTCTTGAACGCCGCCAGGGCCTTCGTCTTTGCGTCGTCCAAGGCGGCCTTGCTGGCAGCCGTCAGATCGGGCGCCTTGTAGGCCTGCTCGAGCTGGATCAGGTCGCTCTCGCAATCCGCTCGCGCGACGCCGGTCGCCGCGACGCCGATCGCGACCGAGAGCATGGCGATCCTCAGAAGATCGTTCCGCATCGATGTATCCTTTCTGCTGGGGTGAGGGTCTGGTGAAGAGGAGAGCGCGGCCGCCGGGAGGCGGTGGCGCCGTGCGGCCCCTTCGTCTTGCCGTCAGGCTTCCGCCGTGGCCTCCTGCGATATGCGGTCGGTTTTGCTGATCGAGAGGTAGATGACGAGCAGGAGGATGACGGCCAGGAATACAATGCTCGTCGTGACCGTGCCCCAACCCAGCCCACCCGCGATGACCGGCTTTGCGACGAAGTCGCCCATCGAGGCGCCGAGCGGGCGGGTCAGGATGTAGGCAATCCAGAAGGAGAGGATCGCGTCCATCTTCGCGACATAATGCAGGAGTGCCACGACCCCGATCATGGCGGCGAAGACGACCGCGGCCTGGCCGTAACCCAGGTCCAGCCTCTCGGCCAGCAGATCGCCGACGGAAGTGCCCATGGCGAACGTGAACAGGATCGCCGCCCAATAGAAGAGTTCTCGCCGGGTCGTGAAGATCGTATGGATCGAAAGCGTGCGCTCGCTGCGATACCAGAGCGCGAAGACGGCCGCGAGGATCAGACCGAAGGCGATGGAAGTGGTGGTCAGGCTGATTCCCATCCCGTCCACCAGATTGTCCGAAATGAGCGTGCCGACGACGCTGATCAGCACCACCGTGATCCAATACAAGGCCGGCACGTAACGCTTCGCCCGCATCTGGAAGATCAGGGCGACGATGAACACGGCGCT
>DATHQQ010000368.1:0-5164 GCA_035482595.1 Verrucomicrobiia bacterium | reverse complement strand
ACCCAGATCGAGGTGCTGGCTTCGATCCGCAAGCTCATTCGTGTGCATCATGCGGCGGGGCTCTACATCAGCCATGACCTCGCCGTGGTGGCGCAGGTGGCCAATCGGATCATGGTGCTCCGCCATGGCAAGATGGTGGAGGAGGGCGAGGCCGATCAAATCCTGCATCGGCCGCGGATGGATTATACCCGTGCCCTGGTCTCGATCCGCGAGAGCATGGCCGGGGCCATGGGGGCGAGCGTCGCGGGCGCCGCACCGGTGCTGGAGGTGAATGGCGTGACGGCGAGCTATCCCAAGCTCGCCAAGGTAGTGAACGACATCAATCTGACGGTGCGCAAAGGCGAGACGGTCGCGGTGGTCGGCGAATCCGGCAGCGGCAAGAGCACGCTTGCCCGCGTCATCACGGGGCTGCTGCCGCGCGAGGCGGGCGATATCCGTTTCCAGGGAGCCTCGCTGCCGCCGGCCCTGGCCGAGCGCAGCCGGGATCTCCTGCGCCGCATCCAGATGATCTATCAAATGCCAGACGTAGCCCTGAATCCGCGCCAGAAAGTGGGCGAGATCATCGGCCGGCCGCTCAGCTTCTATCTTGGTCTCACCGGCGCCAGGATGCGGGCGCGGATCGCGGAGCTGCTGAAGGACATCGACCTCTCGCCGGAATTCGCATCGCGCTATCCTGGCCAGCTCTCGGGCGGGCAGAAGCAGCGCGTCTGCATTGCCCGCGCGCTGGCGGCCGAACCCGACCTCATCATCTGCGACGAGGTGACCTCGGCGCTGGATCCGCTGGTGGCCGAGGGCATCCTCGATCTTCTCGGCCGCCTGCAGCGCTCCCACGGCTATGCCTATCTCTTCATCACCCATGATCTGGGCACGGTGCGGCGCATCGCCGACCGGGTCGCGGTGATGCTGAAGGGGCGGCTGGTGGCCGAAGGCCCGCGCGAACAGGTCTTCGCCCCACCCTATCATCCCTATACCAAGCTGCTCCTCTCCTCGGTGCCGGAGATGGATACGCACTGGCTCGACGGTGTCCTTGCCGAGCGCGCCCAGATTCGCGCGGCCGCCGATTTGGCGCCATCGTAAAAGCCCCGGTTCAATCCGATCGAAAATCGGTCGGAAGCGCCGGCCTCACCAGCTCAGCGCGGGATCCGGGTTCGGTGTCTTCGCCAGGCTGCGACAGATGAAGGCGAGGATCGAGATGTCGTTGCCGGGTGCCGCGACCGGCGGCGCTGCTGGGGCCGGTGCCGGCGGCGCGGTGGGGGGCGTTGATGCCACGGGGGGTTGCTGCGGCAAGGCGGTGAAGGTCGCATTGCTGAAGCGGCGGCGGATCATCGCGGGATTTGCAGCATGGCCGGCCGGCATCGCCTGTCGGCCCGCAACGGCGGCGACCTGGCCCGGCGGGGAATTGCCTCGAAACAGCTGACGGCTGGCGATGGAGATCGCCGGCGCCAGCATCGCCGCTCGATCGGCCATCATGAATTGCGGGTGCGCCGCGGTGGCCACCTGCGGCTGCGCGACGATCTGGGGCCGGAAGGAGACCTGCGCCGCCGTCAGAGCGGGCAGGGCGCGCATCAGCTGCGGCGGTGCGCCGGTGCCGCCGTCGCGCATCGTCAGGCTGATCTTGCGGACGAAGACGAGGGCGGTCGCATAGGCGGGCCACGTCCCCTGCGGCGGCGTCATGCCGTCGCTGAGCGGGATCGATCCCTCGGGCAGCTGCCAGAAGCGCGCATCGAACACGGCCGGACGGAACCAGGGTCGTACCAGCCCGACCGAGCGGTATTCAAAGGACAACGATTCCACCTTCGAGGCGGCAATGCCGCTGCCGAAGATATCCATCAGCTCGGGCGGCGCCTGGGCGGCCAGCAGCGCGATCTCCGGAGCGGTAAGGGTGAAGGTCGGCCATCCCTGGTCGAAGACGTCCGACGGCGCGAAGGCCGTCAGTGCATAGGCCATTTGATTGGGGTCCGTCATCAGATCGAGATCGGGATTGAACCCCGAGGCCCAGGCCTTCCAGGTCAGTTCTGGCGAGGCCGCGGCATAGGCCTGCTGGACATGCTGGGCCTGCTCCACCGCCGCCCGGCCACCCTTGCTGGCCCAATCCGCTTCGGCCTGCTGCACGGCGGCCCGCAGTCGCGGCTCGTCGACATCGCGCCACTGGGTCTGGGCCGCGGCGTCGGTGGCGGTGGCCGCAGTGGATTGCCGGGTCTTGTAATCCTGGACCGCGCCGAACCAGACATCGCGGTATTGCTTGTAGGTAAGCAAGGCAGGGCTGTCGGTCTGCCAGCCATTCGCATCGGTCACGCTGAGGAAAGCGACTGCCTGCTGATAGGCCGCCTCCTGCTCCGGCGTGGTCTGGCCCTTGGCAAGCCGCGCGGATTTCAGCACCTGGCTATAGGCATCCCACAGATAGCTGTCGCCCTGGGGCTGGAAGATCGTTCCGGAGGGGAGCGCGTTGGCGAAGCGGGAGAATTCGGAGAAGATCAGCCGCTCGGCGGTCTCGACCGCGGTGAAGGCGCCGAATTTCAGCTGATCGGCGCTGTAGCTGATCGGCGAGAGCGCCGGGAAGCTGAGGAAACTGCCGGGGCTTTCGAAGACGATCTTGGCCTTCGTCATCAGGGCGAGCTGCGCGAGCGCGTCCATGTCCTAGACCCAGTTCTTGATGTCCGGCGAGGGGTTGGGAATCTTCTGCGCCAGCACATGGACTTTGAAGCCGGCGATCTGCATGCCCGGCACGGTCAAGCCCTGGTCGTCATATTTCCAGCCATAGCTGCGCTGCGTGTTGCCTTTGTTGGAATAATGGCTGGCGCTGCCGCCGCAGGAGAAGAGACCGAAGGAGTAGCTACCGCCGCCGCCCTGGGCGTCGGCGGAATGCTGGTCGAGGAAATGCTGGAATCCCTCGCTATGGGCCATCTGCATGTTCAGATTGCGGATGAACACGATGGTGGTGGGATAGGCCACCATCAGCCCCTTCGGCGGGCTGCCGCCGTCGCTCAGCAGATCGTTCTTCACATCGGGATTGCCCGGATCGAAGCGCCAGGCCTTGCTGAACAGATAGGATGACTTGAACCAGGGCCGGAGGATCGGGATCTGGGCGATCTCGAAGCTGAGGGCGAAGCTGTCCGTGTTGAAGGTCCCGTCATAGGTGGCGGTGGATTCGCTGTGGCTGGCCCCGCCATGGGCGCCGAAGCCGAAATATCCGGCGGAGGCCTGGGCCGACCAGCCGCTGGAATTGAAGGTCGAGTTGGTGTAGCTCGAGAAATCGCCGGATTTGAAGGAGAAGCCGGTCCAGCCGGTGGATGTCGCAAAGCTGGCGGGAGCGAGGGCGGCATAGAAGAAATCGCTGCCCGAGGCCGGGCCCGTCAGCCGCGCCTTTTCCAGATCGTCGCGATAGGATTGCTTCAACAGGGTGAGGTCGCGATCCTCTACCTGGGCGATATAGGCGGCGATCTTCTCGTAATCCTCCTTGTAGCCGCTGGAGATCCAGTCATCCATCGCCGCCCGCACCTTGGCGCGCAGGATGTTGGCGTTGATCGCGAAATAGCTGACGGCCTTGGAATCGTCGCCGGCCAGCGCGTCGATGCGATGGCTGTTGTATTCCAAGGCGGCGTTGAGATAGGCAGCCATCTTCTCGTTGTAGAGCTGGACCAGCGGGCTGGGGCCGCTGACCTCCACCTTGTCGCCGGTGATGATGTCGGTCTTGGTCGTGGTGGCCGTCAGCAGGCTCTGGAAATGGGCGATCTTCTTCTTCTCGTCGTCGGTGAGCTCGGATTCCATCACCTGGCTCATCTTGAGCGTGCGCTCATAGATCTCCGACAGGGTGCCCTGGTCGTTCATGACCGAGAATTTGGCGAACTGATCGTTGTTGATCTTGGCGACGTCGGGAATGAAATCGACGATCCGCGCGAGCTGCTCGGCCTGGGCATAGAGCTGGGCCGTGTCCGAGGCACGCAGCGTCTCGAGCTGAGCGGGGGTCAGCCCCTTGGATGCTGCCGGGGCGGCGGCCGGAACGGCAGCGGCCCCTGCGGCACCGGCGGCCCCGGTGGCACCGGCGGCCCCGCCGGCGGCGGCGGGACCAGTGCCGCTGGTGGCGGCCAGCATCGTATCGACGGCCGCCTTCTTGACGACGCCGGTGAAGCCTTGGGACAGGAACTGGAAGTCCGAAGGATCGACGGGAATGCCCGGCGTGCACCAGCTGAAGAAATTGTCGGCGGATTTCGGGACCGTGTCGTCGCCATTCGTCAACACGTCATAGAGCTTGCCCATGATCGCATTCGAGATCACATGCGGTGCAACTTCGGGCATCTTCTCTCTCCTTCTCCGGATTTCCCGGGATCGCCTCGTGGTGAAAAAGGCCTCATGGTCTCAGCGATGGGCCGACGCCAACAGCTCTCGACGCGCACAGCCTGCGGGTGCACGTCGTCGGCTTCCGTCGATCCCCGTCAGAGCACTGCCGCCACCCTCGGCGGTCGGCGCAATCCTCGAAACCCTCCCGGTGTCAGGCCGGCGCCTCCGCAGGCTGTTCGGCCGCGGGCGCATTGTCGGCGGCCGTCGCGACGACACCCTCCGGCAGGAAGGTGGCGTTATCGAGATCGGCCAGCTTCTTCTCCTCCTGCAGCATCTCGCAGGAGAACGAAAGGGCGTTCGAGACCAGCGAGACGCCGGTGCAGCTGTCCGCCTGGAACTCGATCTTCTTTTCGGAAAGCCCGCCGTCCTGCTGGACCGAGATTGTCATGGCGATGCGTGCGATACCGCCCGATTTCACGAAGATGTTCGGCTTGATGTCGTAATGCACGACGCGGCCGTGCAGCTGGGAGAACAGCGCCTTGCGCTCCTCGTCGATATCGCCGACATCGACTTCCGGCGTCTCCAGAAGGATATAGCCCAGCGTCCCCAGATCGTTGGAGGCGCTCGTGAATCCATCGCCGTCGACCCAGACCCGGATGAAGGCGATTCCCAGACCGATATCCGTCTTGGGGATGTTGACCGCTTCGCCGCCGAGAACAAGTTTCACGCGCATGATGACCTCCCTTGCCCCTGGGTTGCAGGACATTGAAAGCAGCATTCCGGCCCGGATATCGGATCTTTTGATTGACGAGCTTTGCTCGTTATAATCGAGCCTAGTGGTTCAAGATTGCCAAAGCCTGAATCCGGCCGGGCACAACCTCCCCGG
>DATHQQ010000367.1:0-2517 GCA_035482595.1 Verrucomicrobiia bacterium | reverse complement strand
GCCTTTTCCGACAGTACCTACGCCTTCCTCAGCGGCCGCGCCGGCCAGTTCGTCTCCCAGCGCCGGGTGCGGCTGATCTCGCGCTTCAGCGGCTGCTTCCTCATCGGCGGCGGCATCTGGCTGGCGCTGTCGCGAAGCCGGTGAAGGGAAAAGGTTCACCAGAGAGGCACAGAGACACAGAGGCAGAGGAGGGAACGAGCCGAACCGTCGGTTGCCAGCGGGTTTCTTGGCTTCGCCCAGAGGGCGAAGCCTGACTATCTTCTCCGTGCCTCTGTGTCTCTATGGTTCAACTTCTTCTCGCTCAGGCCCGGTTCAGATACCAATCCAGATCGAGCTCGCTGACCTGGGAATTGAAGCGGCGGCATTCGGCGGTCTTGATGGCGTGGTAGATCGCCAGGAAGCGCTCGCCGAGGCAATCCTTCATGAAGGCGGAGTCCTGAAGCAGGCGTAATGCGGCGAGCCAGTCGGTGGGTAGATCGGCGCTGGCCTGGGCATAGCCGTTGCCCTCGATGGCCGGGCCCGGGTCGAGCTTCTCGACGATGCCCTTGTGCATTCCCGCCAGCACGGTAGCGATGGCGAGATAGGGATTGGCATCGGCCCCCGCCACGCGGTGCTCGAGATGGCGCGTCGCGGGCCCGCCGGTCGGCACCCTGACGGCGACGCTGCGGTTGTTGACACCCCAGGTCCGGGCGACGGGGGCATAGCTCGCCGATTGGAAGCGGCGATAGGAATTGGCATTGGGGGCGAAGACGCCCATGCCGTCGGCGATGGTGGCGAGCAGCCCGGCGATGGCCTGGCGCATCAGCGGCGTGCCTTGCGGGTCCTCGGCGGCGAAGAGATTGGTGCCCTTGGCGTCGGCGAGGCTGGCATGGATGTGGAAGCCGCTGCCGGCGCGCCCGCTATAGGGCTTGGCCATGAAGGTGGCGAGCAGGCCGTGCTTGGCGGCGACGCCGCGGACCAGCCGCTTCCACTGGATCGCCTCGTCCGCCGCCCGCATGGCATCGGCGCGGTGGCGCAGCACCACCTCGAGCTGGCCCGGCGCATATTCGGAGATCAGGGTCTCGACCGGCAGGCCCATGGCCCGCGCCGCGGCATAGAGCTCGGCGATGAAGGGGCCGAACTCCTCCAGCTCGATCACGCTATAGACGTCGATGCGGTCGAGGCGGCGGCCTGTCGTCGGCGCCTTGGGCGGCTGCAGCCTGCCATCGGCGCCGCGAGCGGGGTCGACGACGTAGAATTCGAGCTCGGCGGCGACCACGGGAGTATAGCCCGCTTCCTCCAACCGGCGCACCACCGCCGCCAGCACATGGCGCGGATCGGCGGCATAGGGCGCCCCGTCGAACTCCCAGAGGCTGAGCAGGAGCTGGGCCGTCGGCACCCCCATCCAGGATGCCCGCTTCAGGCTGCCGGCGATGGGCCAGGCGAGCTTGTCGGCATCGCCGATGTCCCAGACCAGCCCCGTCTCCTCCACATCTTCCCCGGTGATGTCGAGGCTCATGATCGAGCAGGGCAGCGGCCGACCCTCCTGATACATCTTGGCGAGGTCGGCCACCCGCAGCAGCTTGCCGCGCCCGACCCCGGTGGGATCGGTCACCAGCGCTTCGGCCGCCTCGATATCGGGATGGGCCTTGAGGAAGGCCTCGACCTCCGCCACCTCCGCGCGCCCCGCCACCCTCCTCGCTCCCGACATCATCGTCTCCTTGAATCCCGCCGCTTTAGCAGCACGGATGGCGAACCGCCGCAACCACGGTTTTCGCCATCGGCCTCTCGCAGGGGATCGGCTATTGCAGCTTTTCGTCCGGATAGACGCCGTAGAAATCGCTGCGCTTCAGCCAGCCTTTGTAGCCGTCGGCCTCCAGCCGGCACCAGACGCCGTCGCAGCGCAGGATCTGAGCGACCACGCCCGGCATCAGCTTTGCCGTCGGCGCGGCATCGGGGGCGGGGTCCTGGTGGAGCGGACGCTCGGCCCCCGTAATCAGCGCGTAACGGCCGCCGTCCAACATGCTCTGATGCACCCAGCCGACGGTACCCTGCCAGTCCTTGATCTTGCGCCAGGTGTCGTATTCGGCGATCACCTCCACCGGCATGTGGCGGCGCTGGTAGATCCACTGCACCGGAAAATTCATGCCCGGGCCCGTGCGCAGATAGATCTTGCTGGCATGGAGCGAGACGAAGCGGGGCACCGGCAGCCCCCCCTGGTCGCGGGCCAGGACCGGCAGGCCCGCCCATCCCAGGAAAAGAACCGCCGCGAGGAGAATCGTCCAAACCCTAATCAGGGACCGAATCAAAACCGGGAGTCCGCGCCGCATGCCATCACCTAAACCGCGTGGCCGCCGCGCGGTCAAGCCCCACGCTGACGAGTCACCGTTCGGAGAGGCTCCCTGGACAAGCCCGGCGTCGCTTGCTATGGCAGCGCTACACCCGTCGAAGAGAGAGCGGATGCCCGTCAAGCCCGTCGTCGTCGTTACCCGCAAGCTGCCGGATCCCGTCGAGACGCGGATGATGGAGCTCTTCGAC
>DATHQQ010000366.1:0-13610 GCA_035482595.1 Verrucomicrobiia bacterium | reverse complement strand
CGATCCCGCCCGGCGCTTCGCCTGCTACAAGATCTCCAAGCGCTTCGACCAGGACATCACCGCCTGCCTCGGCGCCTTCAATCTCCGGCTCACGCAAGGGCGGGTTGCCGATATCCGCATCTGCTACGGCGGCATGGCGGGGACACCCAAGCGCGCCCGGCAATGCGAGAAGGCCCTGACCGGCCGGCCCTGGAACCTGGAAACCATCCAGGCAGGACAGGCCGCGCTGCGGCGCGACTACACCCCCCTCTCCGACATGCGGGCGAGCCAGACCTATCGCGCTCTGGCGGCGGAGAACCTGCTGCTCAAATTCTTCGAGGAGACCGAGGAGCCCTTGAGCCGGACGCGGATCCTGGAGCCGGCCCATGGATAAGCCGGTGTCGGGCACGCTGCCGCCGGCGACGATCGCCGGCGGGGCGCATCAGCCCATCGCCCATGACAGCGCCCTCAAGCATGTCACCGGCGAGGCCCGCTATGTCGACGACATTCCCGCACCCGCGAACCTGCTGCATCTCTTCGCCGGCACCGCCACCAAGGCCCATGCGCGGCTCGCCAAGCTCGATCTGACGGCGGTTCGCGCCGCACCGGGCGTCGTCGCCGTGCTCACCGCCGCGGATATCCCGGGCAAGAACGATGTGAGCCCGGTGGGTGCCGGCGATGATCCCCTCTTCTGCGAAGGCGAGGTGGTCTTCCATGGCCAGGTGCTCTTCGCCGTTGCCGCCGAGAGTTTCGCCGCCGCCCGCGCAGCCGCCAAGCTCGCGGTCGCGGAATATGAGGAGCTGCCCGCGCTACTGAGCATCGAGGCGGCGCTGGCGGCGGGCAGCTTCCTGATGCCCGATCACGTCATGCGCCGGGGCGATGCGGCCGCGGCCGTCGCCGCGGCGCCCGAGCGCCTCCGCGGCCGGCTCCATATCGGCGGCCAGGATCATTTCTATCTCGAGGGGCAGGTCTCCCTCGCTTTGCCGATGGAGGACGGCGACGTATTGATCCATTGCTCGACGCAGCATCCCTCGGAGGTGCAGCATGGGGTCGCCCATATGCTGGGACGGCCGAGCAACGCCGTCACCGTCGAGGTCCGGCGCATGGGCGGCGGCTTCGGCGGCAAGGAGACCCAGGCCGCGCAATGGGCCGCGATCGCAGCACTGGCCGCGGTCAAGACCGGACGCCCCGCGAAGTTCCGCCTGGAGCGGGACGACGACATGATCATGACCGGCAAGCGTCATGACTTCCTGATCGACTATGACGTCGGCTTCGATCGCGAGGGCCGCATCCTCGGCATCGAATTCATGCAGGCCGCAAACGGGGGTTGTTCCACCGATCTCACCGGCGCCATCGCCGATCGCGCCATGTTCCATGCGGACAACGGCTATTTCCTCGAGAACGTGACCATCACCTCGCACCGTTGCCGGACCAACATGGTCTCCAACACCGCCTTCCGCGGCTTCGGCGGGCCCCAGGGCATGATGGGCATCGAGATCGTGCTGGAGGCCATCGCCCGCCATCTGGGCCGGGATCCGCTGACGATCCGCAAGCTCAACCTCTACGGCAAGAGCGAGCGCAACATCACGCCCTATCGCCAGACGGTGGAGGACAATGTCCTGCCGGAGCTCATCGCCGCCTTGGAGACCGGCGCCGATTATGCCGAACGGCGCCGGGCCACTGCCGCCTTCAACGCCGAGAGCCGCTGGCTCAAGAAGGGTCTCTCCCTGACGCCGGTCAAATTCGGCATCTCCTTCACCACGAGTCATCTCAACCAGGCCGGTGCCCTGCTGCATATCTATACCGACGGCAGCATCCATCTGAACCATGGCGGCACCGAGATGGGCCAGGGACTGTTCGTCAAGGTGGCCCAGGTGGTGGCGGAGGAGCTTCAGGTCGATCTCGACCGGATCAAGATCACCGCCACCAGCACCGGCAAGGTGCCCAACACCTCCGCCACCGCCGCCTCCTCCGGCTCGGACATCAACGGCATGGCGGCCCTCGCCGCGGCCCGCATCCTGAAGCAGCGCTTGGTCGATTTCGCCTCTGCCCGGTACGGCGTGACGCCTGGCGAGATCTCCTTTCTGCCCGGCCGCCTGCGGATCGGTCCCAAGGAGATGGTCTTCGCCGACCTGATCAAGGAAGCCTATCTGGCCAGGGTCTCGCTCTCCGCGACGGGCTACTACGCGACGCCAAAGATCCACTACGACCGCAGCACCGCCTCCGGCCATCCCTTCTACTATTTCGCCTATGGCGCGGCGGTGAGCGAGGTGCTGGTCGATACGCTGACCGGCGAGTACAAGGTGGTCCGCGTCGATATCCTGCATGACGCCGGTAAATCCCTGAACCCGGCCATCGACCTCGGCCAGATTGAAGGCGGCTTCATCCAGGGCATGGGTTGGCTGACCAGCGAGGAGATGGTTTGGGATGCTGAGGGGTGTCTCAGGACCCACGCCCCCAGCACTTACAAGGTTCCCGCCTGCAGCGACCGTCCCGAGGATTTTCGCGTGAGCCTGATGGCAAACGAGAATCGCGAGCCGACAATCTTCCGCTCCAAGGCCGTCGGCGAGCCGCCGCTCATGCTGGCGATCTCGGTATTCTCGGCCCTCTCCGACGCCATCGCGAGCGTGGCGGATTATCGGCTTCTGCCCGCTCTCGACGCGCCGGCGACGCCGGAGCGCGTCCTGCTGGCGATCGAGGAAATTCGCCGCCGCCGAGCGGCATCCCCTCCGCAAGGCGATCGTCGGCCGCCGGCCGTGCTTCACCATGCCCGCAGCGCCGAGTAGAGGAGCATCGCCCGCATGAGCGCTGCCGCCCCCGATTGGCTGGATGCGGCGCTGACCTGCCTGGCGCGGGGCAAACCCTGCACCCTCGTCACCGTCGCGGCCGTCGCGGGCTCGGCCCCGCGGGAAGCGGGCACCAAGATGCTGGTCCATCTCGACGGCATCGCCGGCTCCATCGGCGGCGGACATCTCGAGTTCAAGGCGCTGGCCGAGGCGAAGAGCCTGCTGCAGACGGCTGCGGCGCCGCAGGCCGAGCTCCTCGACTTCGCCCTCGGCCCCAGCCTCGGCCAATGCTGCGGCGGACGGGTCACGCTGCTCTTCGAGCCGCTGACGCCCGGCGCGCTCCCCTGGTTGACGGCCTGGCAGCAGCTTTCCGGTGAGCGTGTCCTCCTGACGCGCCTCACGCCCCTGACCAAGATCGTCATTGCGCCGAGAAAGGCGCCCGCCGATCTCGGGTTCGATCTTTCGGATCCGCTGCGGGCGCTCGCGGCGAGCGCGGCACCCGCGGCTCTCTTCCATCGCGACGATCCCGGATCATGCTATCTTCTGGAGCGGATGGTCGATTCCCGCCAGGACCTCTACCTCTTCGGCGCCGGCCATGTCGGCCGGGCGCTGGTGCAGGTGCTGGGGCTGTTGCCTTACAAGGTTCGCTGGATCGATGGCCGCGCCGAGATGTTTCCCCCCGTACTCCCGGCCAATGTCGAGGTCGAATGCTCCACCTCCCCCCGCCATGACGTGGCAACGGCCCCGCCCGCCAGCTTCTTTCTGGTCATGACCCACAGCCACCCCACCGATCTCGAGATCTGCGATCAGGTTTTGAAGCGCGGCGATTTCGCTTTCCTCGGCCTCATCGGCAGCGAGACCAAGCGGGCGACTTTCCTCAGCCGGCTGCGCCAGCGCGGCCATGGCGATGCGATACTCGCTCGCCTTACCTGTCCCATCGGCTTGCCCCAGGTGACCGCCAAGGAGCCCGCCTCCATCGCAATCGCCGTGGCCGGCCAGCTCCTCGCCTGCTCGGAGGCGATTCTGCGCGACCGGCTCGCCGCCCATTCCGATAGCGGTGCTTCAATAGGCCGGCGCGCGCTATGAATACGCCTCAGGATTTCATTCGTCGGGCGATCGAGCTCTCCGGCGAATATATGCGGGCGGGGCTGGGCGGGCCCTTCGGCGCCATCGTCGTTCGCGGTCAGGAGATCCTGGCCGAGGGTTCCAACCGGGTCACCTCCACCATCGATCCGACGGCCCATGCCGAGGTCGTCGTCATCCGCGAGGCCTGTCGCCGGCTCGGGAGCTTCAGCCTTGCGGGCTGCGAGCTCTATACGAGCTGCGAGCCCTGCCCCATGTGCCTGGGCGCCATCTACTGGGCGCGGCTCGATCGCGTCTACTACGCCAATACAAGGGCGGATGCAGCCGCCATCGGCTTCGACGACGATGCCATCTATCGGGAGTTCACCAAGCCGATCCTCGGCCGCAGCCTGCCCTTCATCCATCTGCCCTTGCCGGAAGGGCAGCGCGTATTCAAGGAATGGATGGATAAGCCGGATAAGGTTCCGTACTAACGCAAGAGGCGAGAGCGCTGTTCAACCGCACAGGCTTGATCTCTATCCTCGTCATTCCCGCGAAAGCGGGAATCCAGGGCAACCCGGCGAGGTCAGTGACCCGTGGCCCTGGATCCCCGCTTCCGCGGGGATGACGAAAGAGAGAAGGTCTAGGCGACCAGAGCGACGACAAAGACAGGGGGAAACATGACGGCAGATGGGGGGCTCCTCAGGGGGAGCGGCAGGGCGGCTTGAGCACGGCCGATTCCCCACCGCCCACTATTCCGCTTCTGGCGCTCAAGGGCATCGTCAAGCGCTTCCCGGGCTGCCTCGCGAACGACCGCGTCGATTTCGAGGTCCTGCCCGGCGAGATCCATGCCCTGCTCGGCGAGAACGGCGCCGGCAAGAGCACGCTGGTCAAGATCATCTATGGCGTACTGCATCCCGATGCCGGCGAGATTCGCTGGCAGGGGCGCCCGGTCCGCATTCCCAGCCCCAATTTCGCCCGACGGCTGGGCATCGGCATGGTGTTCCAGCATTTCTCGCTGTTCGAGGCGCTGACCGTCGCCGAGAACATCGCGCTCGCCGTCGACGATCCGGCGCTGCGCCGGCGCCTGAAGCCGCGGATCGTCGAGGTCTCCGAGGCCTATGGCCTGCCGCTCGATCCCGACCGCAGCGTGCATGATCTCTCGGTGGGCGAGCGCCAGCGGATCGAGATCGTCCGCTGCCTGTTGCAGAATCCCAAGCTGCTGATCATGGACGAGCCGACCTCGGTGCTGACGCCGCAGGAGGTGGCGAAGCTCTTCACCACCTTGCGCCGGCTGGCCGAGGAGGGCTGCTCGATCCTCTACATCAGCCACAAGCTGGAGGAGATCAAGGCGCTCTGCGACCGGGCGACGATCATGCGGATGGGTCGGGTCGTGGCCGAATGCGATCCCCGGCGCGAGACGGCCCAGCATCTGGCGGAGCTCATGATCGGGACCGAGCTGAAATCGCCGCGCCATGGCCGGCGCGCCGAGGAAGCGGGCGCCCCGCGCCTTACCGTGCAGGGCTTGCAGCTCGCCTCGCAGCTGCAGTTCGGCACCGACCTCAAGGATGTCTCCTTCGCCGTCGCCGGCGGCGAGATCCTGGGCATCGGCGGCATCGCCGGCAATGGCCAGAACGAGCTCATGGCCGCGCTCTCCGGCGAGGCGCTCGCCGATCGCCCCGAGGCGATATTGATCGACGGCAGACCGGTCGGCCGGCTGGGGCCGGGCCAGCGGCGCTCGCTCGGGGCCGCCTTCGTGCCGGAGGAGCGCAACGACCATGGGGCGGTGCGCGGCATGAGCCTGACGGAGAATGCCTTCCTCAGCGGCTACCGTCCCCTCGGCCTGGCGCGGCGGGGGCTGATCGATACCAAGCGGAGCTTGGGCTATGCCCGCGAGGTGATCCAGGATTTCGACGTGCGCACGCCCGGGCCGGCCAGCGAGGCGCGCAGCCTCTCGGGCGGCAATCTGCAGAAGTTCATCGTGGGCCGCGAGATCCTGCAGCGCCCCGGCGTGCTGGTGGTGGCGCAGCCGACCTGGGGCGTGGATGCCGGCGCGGCCTCGGCCGTCCATCAAGCCCTGCTCGATCTCGCGGCCAATGGGGCGGCGGTGGTGATCATCTCCCAGGACCTGGACGAGATCTTCGGCCTCTGCGACCGCATTGCCGTCATCGCCGCGGGGCGGCTCTCTCCGGCACGGCCGGCCGGCCAGTTCAGCATCGAGGAGATCGGCCTGCTGATGGGTGGCAGCGCCGTAACCGCAGCGGGTGAGACCGATGCTCTTCCGGCTTGAGCCACGCGGCCATCGCTCGACCTTCTGGGTCTATGCCTCCCCCGTGCTGGCCCTGGCCCTGACGCTGCTGGCCAGCGCGCTGGTCTTCGAAGCCTTGGGCCGCAGCCCCGGGCTTGCCCTCTATACCTTCTTCATCAAGCCCCTGACCTCGCCCAGCAGCCTGCCCGAGCTCCTGGTCAAGGCCTCGCCCCTCATCCTCATCGGCACCGGCCTTTCCCTCGGCTTCCGGGCCAATGTCTGGAACATCGGCGCCGAGGGGCAATACACCATGGGGGCGCTCGCCGGCGGCGGCCTCGCCTTGCTTTTCTACGACAGTGCCAGCCCGCTGCTGCTGCCCGCCATGATCCTCGCAGGCGCTCTGGGGGGCATGGCCTGGGCCGCCATCCCCGCCTTCTTGCGCACCCGCTTCAATGCCAGCGAGATCCTGACCAGCCTGATGCTGACCTATGTGGCGCAGCTGATCCTGATCTATCTCGTCACCGGCCCCTGGCGCGATCCGGAAGGCTATGGCTTTCCCCAGTCGCGCCTCTTCTCGGATGCCGCCACCATGCCGATCCTGGCGGCCGGCACGCGCCTCCATCTCGGGATCCCCATTGCGCTGGCTGTGGTGCTGCTGGCCTGGGGGCTGCTCGGCAAGTCGCTGGTGGGCTTCCAGCTCAAGGTCGCTGGCCAGGCGCCGCGGGCGGCACGCTACGCCGGCTTCAGCGACAAGAGGCTGATCTGGCTCTCGATGATGCTGGGCGGCGGGCTCGCAGGCGCGGCAGGGCTGTTCGAGGTCGCGGGGCCCGTTGGCCAGCTCACGCCCCAGATCTCCCCCGGCTACGGCTTCACCGCCATCATCGTCGCCTTCCTCGGCCGGCTGCATCCGGTCGGGGTGCTCTTCGCCGGGCTGCTGCTCGCCCTCTCCTATCTCGGCGGCGAGGCGGCCCAGATCGATCTCGGCCTGCCCAGCGCCGTCACCGACATCTTTCAGGGCATCCTGCTGTTCTTCCTGCTGGGCTCGGACATATTGATCCTCTACCGGCTTCGCCTCGGCCGCCGCGTGCGGGCGGCAGGATTCGTAAGTCCCGGGGGGGCGGCGTCATGACGGGCATGGGCTGGTTCGTCCCGGTCATCCTCTCGATGATCAGCGCCTCGACCCCGCTGCTGCTGGCCGCCACCGGCGAGCTGGTGGCGGAGAAATCGGGCGTCCTCAATCTCGGGATCGAAGGCATGATGCTGGTCGGCGCCATCGTCGGCTTCGCGTCACGCTCACGACCGGCAGCGCCGTGCTCGGCATCGCCGCGGCCGCGGCGGCCGGCATCGGCATGGCGCTCCTCTTCGGTATCCTGGTCCTGCTGCTGCTGGCGAACCAGGTGGCGGCAGGTTTGGCGCTTACGATCTTCGGCACAGGCCTCAGCGCCCTCATCGGCAAGAGCTTCGTGGGCAATGCCGTGCCGCCTTTGCCGAAGCTCGATCTGCCGATCCTGAGCGATCTGCCCGTGATCGGGCCGATCCTGTTCCGTCAGGACGCCCTGGTCTATGGCTCCTTCCTGCTGCTGGCTCTGGTGAGCTGGTTCCTCTACAGGACCCGCCCCGGGCTGGCGCTGCGGGCCGTAGGCGATTCCCATGAGGCCGCCCATGCCATCGGCTATCCTGTCATCGCCATCCGCTTCGGCGCCGTGCTGTTCGGCGGCATGGCCAGCGGCCTGGCCGGGGCCTATATGTCGCTGGTCTACACCCCCATGTGGGCCGAGAACATGACGGCCGGCCGGGGCTGGATCGCCCTTGCTCTCGTCGTCTTCTCCACGTGGCGGCCCGCCCGGCTGCTGCTGGGCGCCTATCTCTTCGGCGGCATCAGCATCCTGCAGCTCTATGTCCAGAGCATGCACCTGCCGATTCCCTCGCAATTCCTCTCCATGCTGCCTTATTTGACGACCATCCTGGTGCTGGTCCTGATCTCGCGGGACCGGACCAGGATCCGCCTCAACGCCCCGGCCTGCCTCGGCCGGCCCTTCCACGCCGCCGGCTGACGCGCATAGCCATTTCTTGGAGAGGCCCCTAAACTACCGCCAAATCGAAATTCGAGTTCCAGACCAGGGAGACTTGCGATGCAAAGAAGAACCTTCACCAAACTGCTCGGCGCCAGCGCCGCGACCGCCGCCCTCGGCCGCTTCGGCCTGGCCCGCGCCGACGAACCCTTCAAGGCCGGATTCGTCTATGTCGGTCCGGTGGCCGATTTCGGCTGGAGCCATCAGCACGACCTCGGACGCCAGGCCGCGCAGAAGGCGATTGGCGACAAGCTGAAGACAACCTTCGTGGAGAGCGTGAAGGAAGGACCCGATTCCGAGCGCGTGATCCGCGAGCTCGCGACCGGCGGCAATGGCATCATCTTCACCACCTCCTTCGGCTTCATGAATCCGACCATCAAGGTCGCCAAGCAATTCCCGGCGGTGAAGTTCGAGCATTGCACCGGCTACAAGCGGGCGGTCAATGTCGCCACCTACAACATCCGCTTCTACGAAGGTCGCTATATCCAGGGCGTGATCGCCGGCAAGGTGTCGAAGTCGGGGGTCGTCGGCTATATCGGCTCCGTGCCGATCCCTGAAGTGGTCATGGGCATGAACGCCTTCATCCAGGGCATGCATACGGTCAATCCCCAGGGCAAGATCAAGCTGGTCTGGATCAACGGCTGGTACGATCCGGGCAAGGAGAGCGACGCCGCCAAGGCGCTGATCGACCAGGGCGCCGATATCATTGCCCAGCACACGGATTCCGCAGCACCCCTCCAGGTCGCAGAGCAGCGCGGGGTGCATGGCTTCGGCCAGGCCTCCGACATGATCAAATTCGCGCCCAAGGCCCAGCTCACCTCCTCGGTCGACCACTGGGACGAGTACTATACCCAGCGCATCCAGGCGGCTATGGACGGCAGCTGGACGACTCAGGACATCTGGGGCGGCCTCAAAATGGGGATGCTGCATATGGCGCCCTGGACCAATATGCCCGACGACGTCGCCCAGGCGGCCCAGGCGGCCGAGGACGGCATCAAGAGCGGGAGCATCGTGATCTTCAAGGGGCCGATCAACGACCAAAGCGGCAAGATCAAGGTCGCCGACGGTGCGCAGCTGACCGACGACGACATCCTCGGCATGAACTGGCTGGCCGAGGGAATCGAGGGAACCCTGCCGCAGTAAGAGCAGACCCTCACAGCGTTGAGGAAACGTCATATCTAGGACGCGTCCGCCAACGGCCCCGTTCCTGCATTTGCGGGAACGGGGCCGGCAGTTTCCGGTTGAGGGATGGATGACGGGAGCGTATCCGGCGGTCCCGCGAGTCGTATTTGCGAGTCCGCAGGCATGAGCGATCTGACAGGCTTCATCGGGCGGCTGCCCAAGAGCGAGCTGCATATGCATATCGAGGGCAGCCTCGAGCCGGAACTCATGTTCCAGCTCGCCGCCCGCAATGGTCTCACTTTGCCTTATCCCTCCATCGCGGCGCTGCGCCAAGCCTACAACTTCACGCGGCTGCAGGATTTCCTCGATCTCTACTATCAAGGCATGGCGGTGCTGAGGACGGAGGAGGATTTCTACGATCTCGCCGCCGCCTATCTCGCCAAGGTGAGGAGCCAGGGTCTCACTCATGTCGAGATGTTCTTCGATCCCCAGGCTCATCTCGAGCGCGGGATCGCGCTCGGCACCGTAATCAACGGCCTGCGGCGCGCCCTCGACGAAGCGAAGCTCGAGTCCGGCATCTCGAGCCATCTCATCATGTGCTTCCTGCGCCATCTCGATGAGGCCGACGCGCAGGCGACGCTCGATCTCGCCCTTCACTACAAGGACCAGATCATCGGCGTCGGACTCGATTCCTCGGAGGTGGGCCACCCCCCTCGGAACTTCGCCCGGGTCTTCAAGCGGGCGAAAGAGGCGGGTTTCCGCCTGGTGGCCCATGCCGGCGAGGAGGGACCGCCCGACTATGTCTGGGAGGCGATCGACATCCTGGGCGTCGAGCGCATCGATCACGGCATCCGGGCCATGGAGGATCCGGCCCTGGTCGCCAGGCTCGCCCGCGACCAGATTCCCCTCACCGTCTGCCCGCTGTCGAACCTCCGGCTCTGCGTCGTCAAGACCATGACCGATCATCCCGTCAAGCGCATGCTCGACCAGGGCCTTTTCGTGACCCTCAATTCCGACGACCCGGCCTATTTCGGCGGCTATCTCAGCGAGAACTACCAGGCCGTGCAGCAGGCCCTCGGGTTCGGCCGCCCGGAAATCGCGCAGATGGGGCGCAATGGCTTCGCCGGGTCCTTCATGGGAGCGGCGGAGAAGGCGAGCGCGCTCGCCGCCTTCGACCGCGCCGCCGCAGCGGCATGAGCGAACAGGTAAAGCCGCCGCCTCGAAAGCGCTCCGATTTCTGGGGCACGATCCCGCAATGGATCAGCGCCGTGGCGGCGCTGGGCATTCTCTATCTGACGGCGACCGGCCTGAGGGCCGCCAAGCCGATCTTCGAGAACGCGGCGCTGCGCGAGGAGAATGCGCAGCTCCGGCTGGATACCGCGCGGAACGTCGCTCTGCTGAACCAGGCGAAGCAGGCGGTCGTAGACCAGACAACCAATGGCTGGCGCTATGTCTGCCGGCATTTTGCGACCAAGGCCTTGGCGGCGGCCGCGCCGGACTTCGTCTTCAGCGCGCTCAAATCGGGGGAGATCGACAGTCTGAAGCAGAAGTTCCCCCTTCTTCGGCTCCAGACCGGTGCCGAGCTGCTGCGAAGCGATGCCATCCGCGACGAGCTGGGGCTGCTGTCCGCGCCGGACAGAAAGCGCTTCGAGCAGATGATCGAGACCTTCATCACCGACAACGGCTCCGTGATGAGCGCGAGCCTCGATGCCCAGATCGCCGCCGGCGCCGGCACACAGCCGCCGACCATCCCCGAAGCCGACCGCGCCAAGCAAGCCCGCCAGGCATTCGATCAGGCGATGCAGCGGTTCATCGTGCTGTGCAACGCCGCGGCGGGAACGCCTTAGGAAATTCTTCCTCTTCCGTCATTCCCGCGAAAGCGGGAATCCAGGGCGGCCGGTCTCGCTTGTTGCCCTGGATTCCCGCTTTCGCGGGAATGACAATAAAAGAAAAATCATGACGCCACTCCCACCCGCCCCTGCGGCAGTTTCACCTTCAACCCCCGCTCCCACGGCGGCACCGGCCCGTAGATCTCCGCGAGATAGTCGATGAACAGCCGGACCCGCGAGGAGAGAAACCGGTTCTGCGGATAGAGGGCGTGGATTGCATGGCCGGGGGGCGGGTAATCCGGCAGCAGGATCTCCAGCCGGCCGGCGTTCAGATCCTCGGCGATCTCCCAGAGGGATTTCAGCGCCAGCCCCTGCCCCGCCAGGCACCATTGGCGCAGCACCTCGCCGTTGTTGGAATCCATATTGCCGGAGACCCGCAGGGTCTGGGGTCCCTCCGGTGTCTCCAGCGTCCAGCGGAATTGCTTCGACCCGGGAAAACGCAGCAGCAGGCAGTTGTGCTTGAGCAGCTCCGCCGGTTCCTGTGGCCTTCCACGGCGCAGGAGATAGGCCGGGGCGCCCACGATGACCCGCCGGTTGACCGCCAGCTTGCGGGCGATGGCGTTGGAATCGCCGAGCTCGGCGATGCGGATGGCGAGGTCCATCCGCTCCTGGATCAGATCGACGAAGGTATCCGAGAGGTGGAGGCGGAGCTGGATGTTGGGATAGCGCTGGAGAAAGGCCGGGACATGGGGCGCCACATGCATCCGCCCGAAGACCGCGGGCACGCTCACCCGGATCGGGCCGCGCGGATCGTCGGTGCGCTCCGAGATCACGCTCTCGGCCTGCTCCAGCTCGTTCAGGATCACGACGCTATGCTCGTAGAACAGCGCACCTTCCTGGGTCGGTTGCACCCGCCGGGTCGTGCGGTTCAGCAATCGCGCGCCCAGGCGGCTCTCCAGCCGGGCGATGCGGTTGCTCACCACCGCCACCGACAGGCGCATGTCCCGGCCGGCGGCGGTCAGGCTCCCCAGCTCCACCACCCGCACGAAGATGGCGATATCCTCGGTATCCGGCATGAACGCCCCACCTCGATATCTAAAATCCGATTATCTAGAAATCCTTGAAAATGATTCTATTCATAGCACAAGGCGCGATAATCGAAAAAACCCCATGCTGAGCGCATGGGCGCCGATGTCTGGGATTGGGTGAACCTGCTGCTGCGCTGGAGCCATGTGATGCTGGGCATCGCCTGGATCGGCACCTCCTTCCATTTCATCTGGCTCGATGCCAGCCTGCGCCGCGAGGCGGGTCAGGCGGAGGGCGTCTCCGGCGGCAGCTGGATGGTCCATGGCGGGGGCTTCTATCACGCGCGCAAGTTCATGGTGGCGCCGGCGGCGTTGCCCAAGGAACTGCACTGGTTCAAATACGAGGCCTATTTCACCTGGGTCAGCGGCTTCCTGCTGCTGGCCGTGGTCTATTATCTCGGCGCCAGCGAATTCCTGATCGACCCGGCGGTGCTGGCGCTCTCGCCGGCCGCCGCCATCGCCATCAGCATGGGAAGCCTGGCGGCGGGCTGGATTTGCTACGACGCGCTCTGCCGCTCCCCCATCGGCCAGAAGACCGGGCCGCTGGCGCTCGCCGTCTTCATCCTCGCCGTGGGGGCGGCCTACGCCTTCGCCCAGGTCTTCAGCGGGCGGGCCGCCTTCCTCCATGTCGGCGCGCTGCTGGGTACCATCATGAGCGCCAATGTCTTCTTCATCATCATCCCCAATCAGAAGAAGGTGGTGGCCGATCTGATCGCCGGCCGCACACCCGATCCGGCCTTGGGCCAGCAGGCCAAGCAGCGTTCGCTCCACAACAACTATCTGACCCTGCCTGTCGTGCTCATGATGCTGAGCAACCACTATCCCATGCTCTACGCCCGGGCCGACAATTGGGTCTATGTCGCGGGCGTGCTGGTGCTGGGCGGCCTCGTGCGCCACTACATCAATTCGAAGGACCATGGCGTCACCGCCTGGTGGCTCGACTGGGTGCTCCCTGCCGCGGCGCTCCTGGCCGTGGTCATGATCGTCAGCACCATGAATTTCTCGAGCCCCTCGCTCCCGGCCGATGCGCCGCCGGTCACCCTGGCCCAACTGCAGCCCATCTTCCAGCAGCGCTGCCAGGCCTGCCATTCTTCCCACCCGACCGATCCCGGCTACAGGGCCCCGCCCAAGGGCATCGCCTTCGATACACCGGAAGAGATCCAGCGCTACGCCCCGCTGATCTACCGCATGGCCGTGCTGACCCGGGCCATGCCGCTGGGCAACAAGACCGGCATGCCGCCGCAGGAGCGCATGCTCATCGGCCGCTGGATCGATGAGGGAGCGAAGGATTAGTGGCCGTCGCTAGGGCGCGCACTCATGAATCGAGGTTGCTCGGTAGCGGAAAATCAAGGGTCGGTTTGGATCGCATTACGGACTCAATTCAGACAACGTACCAAGTCAGCGAAGTGCCGATTTTGTTGAAAAAC
>DATHQQ010000365.1:0-6514 GCA_035482595.1 Verrucomicrobiia bacterium | reverse complement strand
ACGAGGCGGACCGGCTCCCCGCCCGTATGCATCTCGACGGTTTCGATCTCGAGGCTCATCGCGTTTTCTCCATGTTACGCCCGTGGCCTCACGCCAACCCGCAGGTGCTGAGCACCATCCGGCGCAGCAAGGCCGAACCCTTCTCGAAATCCCCCGGTTTCAGCCGGCGCCGGTCGAGCATGACCGCGACCTGGACGTCGAAATCGGCATAGGTCTGGGTCGCGGCCCAGATGATGAAGAAGAGATGCTTGGGCTCGACCGGCGCCATGCGCCCGGCCGCGATCCAGCCCTCGATGACCGCGCATTTGGCCTCGAGCCAGGCCTTGAGGTCGCCGTCGAGGCGCCGGCGGACCCGCGCCGCCCCATGCAGGATCTCATTGGCGAAGACCTTGGAGGCCTGGGGCCGGCGCCGGGAGAACTCGAACTTGGCGGCGATATAGTCGGAGAGCGCGGTCTTAGGATCGGCCTCGGGCCGGATCGCCTCGGCGGTGTCGATCCAGAGCGCCAATATGTCGTCCAGCACCCGGGCGTAGAGCGCCTCCTTGGTGCGGAAATAGTAGTGCAGATTGGCCTTGGGCATGCCGGCGAGGCGCGCGATGGCGGAGGTCGTCGCGGCGGCATAGCCGCGCTCGGCGAAGACCGTCTCTGCCGCCGCCAGGATCTTCGCCTCGTTCTGCCGGCGCTTCCGGCCGATGGCCCGTTTCATCTGAGCCGGGGAGATTGGCGGTTGGGGCGACGGAGAGGAACCGGCTGCCAGGCCCCGGGACCAGCCCATGAAACCGGGACCTCAAGCATAAGAAAAGGGCGGGGCAGCAAGGGCCGCCCCGCCTCGAAGTTCTGCGCCTACCTGGCAAAATTGGGAGAGTCGAGCGTTCACGCTACCCGCATGGACCGCGGTCGATGGATGGGCCCGAAACCGCAAGGCAGCGAACAATTCTTGAACGCATGGTCAAGATTACACCAGACTCCCCGCGGCGGAAAAGCCTGATTCGGCCCAGGGCGGGCGGGCTTGCGCAGGCGGGCTTGCGCCGGCGGCCGGGCCGAGGGCTTGCCGCGGTTGTGATCGAGGCGGCTGTGGCCGCGGCCCCGGCGCGGCTTTAACATCGCCCCTTTGGGGAGGCGTGATGGGCGAGGCTTGGCAGAGATTTCGCCGCGACAGGCTGGCGGTCGGGGCGCTGGGCGTGATCCTGCTGCTGGTGGCCGTGGCCCTGGGCGCGCCCTGGCTGGCACCCTATGACCCCTCGCAGCAGTTCTTCGACGGTCTCACCCTGGAAGGCGCGCCGCTGCCGCCCAGCGCCCGCTTCTGGCTCGGCACCGATCTGCTGGGGCGCGATCTGCTCTCCCGCCTCATCTTCGGGGCCCGCACCTCGCTGATGATCGGTGTCGCCGCCAATACCGCGGCGGTGGCCCTGGGTGCGCTGGTGGGCGTCATCGCCGGCTATCTCCAGGGGCCGGTGGGATTCACCTTGATGCGCCTCACCGATCTGATGATCGCCTTTCCCGCGCTGCTGCTGGCGATCGCACTCGCCGCCATCTTCGCGCCCAGCCTCTGGATCGTCGCCATGGTCATCGCCTTGGTGAACTGGGTCCAGGTGGCGCGCATCGTCTATACCGAGACCAGGGGGCTCGCGGCCCGCGACTATATCGAGGCGACACGCGCTTTGGGGGCCGCCTGGCCGCGGGTGGTCTTCCGCCACATCCTGCCCCATCTCATGCCCACCCTGCTGGTCTGGGGCACGCTGGGCATCGCCACCACCGTGCTGCTGGAGGCCACCCTCTCCTTTCTCGGCATCGGCGTCCGCCCGCCCACGCCCTCCTGGGGCGGGATCATCTTCGAGAGCCAGTCCTATTTCCTGACCGCGCCCTGGCTCGTCTTCTGTCCCGGAGCGGCGATCCTGCTGCTGGCGCTCTCCTTCAATCTGGTGGGGGATGCGCTGCGCGACGCCTTCGACCCCACCGGGCGTGGTCGCGGCGGATGATCGGCTATCTTGACCGGCGGCCCCGGGGATGCGGCAGATGATTACCTATCTTGCCAAGCGCATGGCCGCCTCGGCCCTGATCCTGATCGGGGTCACCATGGTGACCTTCGCGCTCGCCTTCCTGATGCCGGCCGATCCGGTGCGCCAGATCGCCGGGCGCAACGCCACGCCGGAGACGGTCGAATCCATCCGTCACCAGCTCGGCCTCGACCGGCCGGTGCCGATGCAATATGCGACATATCTGGGCCATCTGGCCCAGGGCGACCTCGGCCATTCCTATATCCAGAAGACCGATGTCGGCCAGCTCATCATGAGCCGCCTGCCGGCCACATTGCTGCTGATGCTGGGCGCCATCTTCTTCGAGCTCGCCATCGGCATTCCGCTCGGCACCTTCGCCGCCGCCAGGCGCGGCAAGGCCGACCGCGCCATCATGATCTTCGCCTTTGCCGGGGTGTCGACGCCGCAATTCGTGGTCGGCCTCGTCCTGCTCTATCTGCTGGCCTATCTCGCCGGCTGGTTCCCCATGAGCGGCTATGGGGGGCTCAGCCATCTGATCCTGCCGGCGCTGACTCTGGGCATCGGCGGCGGCGGCTGGTATGCGCGCATCCTGCGCTCCAGCCTGGTCGAGGTGCTGCGCCAGGACTACATCCGCACCGCCCGGGCCAAGGGTCTGTCGGAGCGGACCATCGTCGTCGTCCATGGGCTGCGCAACGCTCTTCTGCCCATCGTGGCCATGATCGGCCTCGACATCGGCACCTTCATGGGCGGGGCCGTGGTGGTCGAATCGGTCTATGGCTGGCCGGGGATCGGCCAGCTCGCCTGGCAGGCGATCCAGCGCATCGATATTCCCATCATCATGGGCGTCACCCTCGTCGCCGCCGTGGCCATCGTGCTCGGCAATCTCATCGCCGATCTGGTGACGCCCCTGATTGACCCGCGCATCCGGTTGCGATGAGATGCGCTCCAACCACGCGACTACAGGGAGGTTCAAATCATGCGAAGCCTGAAGCGGGCGGCCCTTGCCGCCCTGGCCCTGACCGGCGCGCTGATCATGTCGCCGGCCTTCGCCGATACCCCGCCCAAGCAGGGCGGTGCCGCGGTGGTCACCTTCAAGGACGACCTCGCGACCCTCGATCCGGCCATCGGCTATGACTGGCAGAACTGGTCGATCATCAAGAGCATCTTCAGCGGGCTGATGGACTACAAGGCCGGGACGACGGAGTTGGTGCCCGATCTGGCGGAGAGCTACACCATCTCCGACGACGGGCTGACCTACACCTTCAAGCTCCGGCCCAATCTGAAATTCCACAACGGCCGTGCCGTCACCTCGGCCGATGTGAAATATTCCATCGAGCGCGCGGTCAATCCCAAGACGCAATGCCCGGGCGCCGGCTATTTCAGCATGATCAAGGGCTATGACGACGAGGCGGCGGGCAAGACCACGGAGCTCTCCGGCATCGCCACACCCGATCCCAGCACCGTCGTCTTCACCCTGACCTCGCCCAATGCCACGTTCCTTCATATCATGGCGATCAACTTCGCCTTCGTCGTGCCCAAGGAGGAGGTGGAGAAATACGGCGCCGATTTCGGCCATCATCCCGTCGGCACCGGGGCCTTCAAATTCGGCGAATGGGAGCTGGGCCAGAAGCTCGTGCTGGAGCGGAACAAGGACTACCACCGCCCCGGCGTGCCCTATCTCGACCAGATCACCTTCGAGTTCGGGCAGGAGCCGACGGTGGCGCTCCTGCGGCTGAAGAAGGGCGAGGTCGACATCCTCGGCGACGGCATCCCGCCGGCTCAGTTCCTGGAGATCACCAACGATCCCGCCAACAAGGATCTCTATGTCAGGGGCGAGCAGATGCACACGGGCTATGTCACCCTCAATGTGAAGGTGAAGCCCTTCGACGATCTGAAGGTGCGCCAGGCGGTCAATATGGCCATCAACAAGAAGCGCATCGTCCAGATCATCAACGGCCGCGCCGAGGTCGCGAACCAGGTGCTGCCGCCATCGCTGCCGGGCTATGACAAGGATTTCCAGGGCTATCCCTATGATCCGGCGAAGGCCAAGGCGCTGCTGGCCGAGGCGGGTCATCCCGACGGCTTCTCGACCGAGCTCTACGCCACGGATACCGATCCCCAGCCCCGCATCGCCCAGGCGATCCAGCAGGATCTCGCGGCCGTCGGCATCAAGGCGGACATCAAGAGCCTCTCCGGCCCGGCGGTGATCGAGGCCGGCGGCACCGAGGGCGGCGCACCCATGGTCTGGTCGGGCGGCCTCGCCTGGATCGCCGATTTCCCGGATCCCTCCGATTTCTACACCGTGATTCTCGGCTGCGCCGGGGCGGTGAAGGGCGGCTGGAACTGGTCCTGGTATTGCAATCCCGAGATCGACAAGCGCGCCGCTGCGGCCGACGCCATGGTCAGCGCTTCGGTGCAGGCCCAGCGCGCCGAGGCCTGGAAGGGCGTCTTCGACGATGTGATGAAGGACGCGCCCTGGGTCCCGATCATGAACGAGGTGCGCTACACCATGCATTCGGACCGGCTGGGCGGCGATCCCATCCTCTTCATCGAGCCGATCCACATCCCGGTGAACTACGAATACATCTATGCCAAGGACGCCCAATAACGGCGGCGAGCAACGGGCGGGGCGCGGCCGGACCGACGGTCGCGCCCCTTCCGCCGAAACCTCAAGCAGCGGAGACGATGATGGCCGAGCGTTGCAACCACACCATCCACAAGCATCACCTCGGCTGGAACAACGCCAATCAGCCGGTGGTCTCCATCGCCTCGGGCGAGACCATCGAATTCAGGACCGTCGATTCCTCGGGCCAGCAGCTGACGCGGAAATCCACGGTGGCGGATATCCCTAAGCTCGATTTCGCCAAGGTCAATCCGGTCTCGGGTCCGATCTATATCGAGGACGCCGAGCCGGGCGACGCGGTCAAGGTGACCCTGCTCGATTTCACCCCCAGCGGCTGGGGCTGGACCGCGAACATCCCTGGCTTCGGCCTGCTCGCCGATCAGTTCAAGGAGCCGGCGCTGCATATCTGGACCTATGACACCCAGCGCATGGCCCCTGCCGCCTACGGGCCGGGGGGCCGCGTGCCCTTGAAGCCCTTCTGCGGCACCATCGGCCTGGCGCCCGCCGAGGCCGGTACCCACAGCATCGTCCCGCCGCGCCGGGTCGGCGGCAATATGGACATCCGCGACATGTCCGCCGGCACGGAGCTCTATCTGCCGGTCGAGGTGGCGGGCGGGTTGTTCTCGGTCGGCGATACCCATGCCGCCCAGGGCGACGGCGAGGTCTGCGGCACCGCCATCGAAAGCCAGATGAACGTCGCGGCGAAATTCGAGCTGGTGAAGAACGCCAATCTCGACTTCCCGCGCTACCGCATCCGCGGGCCCATCAGCAGCCACCGGGACGCCAAGGGCTATGACGTCACCACCGGCATCGGCCCGGATCTGATGCAGGGCGCGCGCGACGCCGTCTCCGGCATGATCCGCCTGCTCTCGAAGCGGCACGGCCTCGCGGCCATCGATGCCTATCTGCTCTGCAGCGTCGCCGGCGACCTGCGCATCAGCGAGATCGTCGACATGCCCAATTGGGTGGTCTCCTTCTACTTTCCCCGCATCGTCTTCGAGTGAGCCTGCTCGCCGTCGAGGACCTCACCGTCGGCTTCGATTCGGGCGAATCGGGAGCCCTCCCTCGGCGGGTCGTCGAGGAGACGAGCTTCGCGCTGGAGCCCGGCAGCACCCTGGGCCTGGTCGGGGAATCCGGCTGCGGCAAGAGCGTGACCGCCATGTCGATCATGCGCCTGCTGCCGAGCCCGCCGTCCCGGGTCTTCGCCGGGCGCATCATGTTCGAAGGCCAGGATCTGCTCGGCCTTTCGCCCGAGAAGATGCGCGCCATCCGCGGCGACCGCATCGGCATGGTCTTCCAGGAGCCGATGACGAGCCTCAACCCGGTGCTCTCCGTCGGCTTCCAGATCGAGGAGGTGCTGCGTCTCCATCGCCGGCTCTCCCACGCCGACGCCCGGGCCCGGGCGCTGGAGATGCTGGGCTATGTGGGCATCGGGGCGCCGGAGCGCCGGCTGGCGCAATATCCCCATCAGCTTTCCGGCGGCTTGCGCCAGCGGGTGATGATCGCCATCGCCCTGGTCTGCCGGCCGCAGCTCCTGATCGCCGACGAGCCGACCACCGCCCTCGACGTCACCATCCAGGCCCAGATTCTCGACCTGCTGCGCCGCCTGAAGCGCGAGTTCGGCATGGCGCTCCTGCTCATCACCCATGACCTCGGGGTCGTCGCCGAGATGTGCGATACGGTCGCCGTCATGTATGCCGGGCGGATCGTCGAGCGCGCCACCGCCGAGGCGCTCTTCCGCCGGCCGCGACATCCCTATACCCATGGCCTGCTGGCGGCGCGGCCGCGGCTGGCGCCCAAGGGCGGCAAGCTGCCGACCATCGCCGGCATGGTGCCGCCGCCAGGGCGGCGCGGTACGGGCTGCAGCTTCGCCGACCGCTGCCCCCGCGTCCTG
>DATHQQ010000364.1:0-15913 GCA_035482595.1 Verrucomicrobiia bacterium | reverse complement strand
GATCACCGAGAAGATCCGGCGGTCCCACGGCGAGAGATTGGGCGGCGAGCCGTGGACGAGGCAGTCGCCGAAGATGAGCGCGGTCCCGGCTGGCCCGGTCGCCGAGACGAGGCCGCGATCCGTCGCGAGCCGCGCGACTGTGTCGCGATCGACGACCCAGAGCGGATAACTGGTCGTCGTCGTGTCGAGCCGCGTCGGGCTCGGCCCATGCTTGTGAGAGCCGGGGATGAAGTAGAGCGGCCCGTTGAACTCGCTGACGTCGTCGAGGAAGACGTGGAGGTTCAAGGCGAGCGGCTCTGGCACGCCATCCTCGGCGTGGTGAGTGGCGAAGTCATAGTGCCACTGCCAGATCTCGCCCTCAAACGCAGCTTTGGTGTTGATCTTGACCTGCTGGACGTAGAGCCGGTCGTCCCCGAGGAGCTGCATCGCAGGCCGGACGAAGCGAGGATGGCGCACCAGCCGCGCGAAGACTTCGTGGCGGAGATGGAGCCCCATCGCGGTGCGCACCTCGCCGCTCTGCTTCTCGCGGACGTTGGCGGGATCGTCCTCAGCGAAGACGGCAGCCGCGGCCTCGCGCAGTACCGCGATCTCGCTCGGCGTGAAGAGGAGGGGCAGGATGAGGAAGCCGTCCTCCCGGAAGTGCTCGATCTGCGATGGGGTCAGTTTCATGGCGGCTCTCCCTCCGCGATGTCGCGCCGAGACTCGCCCGGCCGGCAGCTTGCCGACAAACCAGATATTTCTTAGCATGATTCAAATGATTTAGGCCATGGCCCGCAACCTTCCCGCTCGGCGAAGTCCGCAGGCTACGGCGGCTCGGGCGACCATTAGCCGCAGCAGCCCGACCACGTGCTTTTGCTGCACATTGCGAACGTCTCCTTCGGGTCTTCGTTGTGTGAAAACCCTTCTGAGGGGTCAGCCGCGCGCAAACTCACAAAGATGGCCCGCCACCAGTCGAAGTGGCCATCCCTCGCGCCTTCTGGCGCACCGGTTTCACACAGCCAGTGCCCTGTGACCTTGCCGGCCGGTCGCGATATGTCTGCTTTCGGGTGCTTCGCCGACATGCTTGGCATAGGACCCGGCAGCCGGGTTTGACCCGAAGCTGACAGCCCAGCACGATAAGAAGCGCAGCCGCACAGGACCCAAAGCGGAACTTTTTGGGTTGGCCTATAGGGGGCGGCAGCTTCGCTGACCCACTTCAAAGATTTCGCGCTCTTTTCACGCTGGTCTTACGACCGGCTCACACCCCCTCGACTAGAACTGTAGCCGTAGGTTGCTGGCGGGTGACGAGCTATGGCGCGGAGGCGAATTCAGAAATGTCCTTTCGCCCTGTCGTCAGCCCAAGTTCTACCCCCGCCTCAGCCCACCGTTCTCGACAAGCCCTACGAAATGGCCGCACCCAGACCTGCCAGGGGGCCGCGCAGGGGCATGAAACGTGGCCACCATATGATCCGGAGGACAGCAATGATCCACGATTTTCGCAGAGACTGGCGACACTGGACGATGGCGGAACGCGTACTGGCCTCCGTGATTGTCTCGATCCTCCTGATCAGTATTTCAGCCACGATTCTGATGTCGGCATGACATGGTGACGTGTAAATCCAGGCTGACGCGGTGCTCGGCGGATGGTTAGACTTATTTTAGCCCGAGGCTCGGCGGGACCATCGTCTCGGTCGAGGGGGGGCGCCTCGCGCCGCTGCGGTCGCAGACGCTAACCGCCAATACGGGGAAGATTAATAATGCCTCGAACAATCGCTGTTATCGGCGGAGGCGTGGTCGGATGCAGCATCGCCTGGCATCTGGCGCAGCGGGATCTCGGCGAGATTGTGCTGATCGAGCGCGACCGAATCGGCTCTGGCACCACCTGGCATTCCGCCGGCAACATCACGTGGCGGCCCGGCCTGCGACACGACGCCACCGTGCTTTACGCGTTCGAGACCCTCGCGCGACTGACCGCTGAGACCGGGCAGGACACAGGCTGGCTCAAGACCGGCCGCCTGTTCCTCGCCCACGGTGGGCCCGCTATTCACCGTCTTGAAGGTTACCAGAAGCAAGCCGCCGGGCGCGGCATCGAGTCGCGTATGATCACGGGGGCGGAGGCCGCACGTCTGCATCCTCTGCTCGCCGGCGATGCCATCGCCGCGGCCTGGTTCAATCCGCTCTCCGGCCGCGTCAACCCGGCCGACCTTACCGCCGCCTATGCCAAGGGCGCCCGTCGCCGCGGCGTCCGCATCCTCGAGAACTGCCGCGCGACCGGCCTGACCGTGCGCGTCGGACGCGTGCGCGGGGTTGACACGCCGGCGGGACCGATCGACGCCGACGACGTCGTGGTGGCCGCGGGGCTGTGGTCGCGTGGGCTGTTGGCGGATATGGGCGTTCACTTGGCGCAGTGGGCGTGCGAGCACTTCTACGTTATTGCCGACGTGACGCCCCGTCTGCCGCGCGAAACGCCATCCTTCGTCGCTCCGGAAGACTTGTTCTATGGCCGCGAGGAGGTCGGCGGCATGATGGTCGGCGCCTTCGACGAGGACGCCAAGACGATCGATGCCGCCTCCCTGCCAGAGCCGTTCGCCTTTACGCTATTTGCTCCAGCGTGGGACAAAATCGCGCCCTATTTCCAGAAGGCTGTCGCAGTTTTCCCGAGCCTGGAGACGGCGCCGATCCGGCGCTTCGTCAATGGGCCGGAATCATTCACCCCCGACAATGCGCCACTGATCGGACCCATTTCCGGCATCAACGGCCTCCATGTCTGCACGGCCATGAATTCCGGCGGTGTGACTTACTCGGCTGCTGCCGGTCATCTGGTCGCCGACTTTCTGGCGGAAACGGACCCGCGCTTCGACGTCGGCGCCTTCCTGCCCGAACGCTTCGGCGAACGCGCCAGGGATCTGGCGTGGCTGCAGCGCGAGATATCGACCGTCGTCAGCCGCGGCTATCGGCAGAGCTTGTAAGCATCGAAGGGGGCGCCAGACGATCAGGTGCCTGGGGCAAACCTGACGTCCGGTCCTGGCACTCCTGCGACATGCGGCGGCCGGCAACGGATGACCGCTTTCGGTCAGTGAACGGAAGTTGATCACCGCGAAAACTTCCGATCTTGAGTTGAAGGCCTTACTTGCGAAGTGCGCGGAGCGGCCTGGGGTGGGCAAGAGTAAGCCGCAGCGACCTCAAGGTTTCGGACCTCCGCCAGGGCCGAGGACCGGCCCAGCGCTCGCCGCCGCATCTCCCGAACTTTCAGAAAATCTCGCGAGGGGGTAGGCCGAGCGCATGTTCACTGTTGCGGTCCACCCCAACTCCCCCCTCCAACGGCCCTATAACCGAATCCAGCTACGCTCTTTTGCGGCAGTGACTTGCCATAGGCCGTGTCGAGGCGAAATGGATTCTCGGTTATCTAGTCCCGGTTCCAGGAGGTCCGCTCGGGGTCCGCAAAGAGAGCAACATCGATCAAGCCCCAGCAGAGCCATCCGATAACCAACTGAAATACTTCATGATCTTGGTGGGCCGCGTAGGACTCGAACCTACGACCCGCTGATTAAGAGTCAGCTGCTCTACCAACTGAGCTAGCGGCCCTCCCGGAGGAAGGCGCGCCATATAGCAAAGCCCCCGGGCTTTGTCGATAGCGCACTCCAAACGAGCCGGAGGATGATTCCCTTCACTCCTCCGGCACGCCGCCCAGGCGGCCGATGCGCATGTCGCGGTTGACATAGACCGACATGATGAGGCCGAAGCCTGCCAGCACCGTCAGCATGGCCGTGCCGCCGTAGGAGATGAGCGGCAAGGGCACGCCTACCACCGGGATCAGCCCCATCACCATGGCCATGTTGATGAAGACATAGAGGAACAGATTGCCCGAGAGGCCGATGGCCACCAGGCGGCCGAACTGGTTGCGGCTGCGCAGCGCAATGGCGATCCCATAGCCGATCAGGAGGGTATAGAGCCCGAGGAGGACGAGCCCGCCCACCATGCCCAGCTCCTCCGCCAGCATGGTGAAGATGAAATCCGTCTGGCGCTCGGGCAGGAAGCTCAGATGGCTCTGGGAGCCCTGCAGGAAGCCGCGGCCGAAGAGCCCGCCGGAGCCGAAGGCGATCTTGGACTGCAGGATGTGATAGCCCGCACCCAGCGGGTCGCTCTCCGGGTGGAGGAAGGTGAGGATGCGGTCCTTCTGGTAGTCGTGGAGGGAGTTCCAGGCCACGGGCACGGCCGTGAGCCCGGCCAAGGCGACCAGAACGAACTTCCACAGCCGCACTCCGGCGACGAAGAAGAGCAGCGCGCCGCCCAGGATCAGCATGCCGGCGGTGCCGAGATCGGGCTGCATCAGCACCAGCCCCGCCGGCAGGAAGACCATCAGGATCGGGATGATCAGATAATGCGGCTTGCCGATATCCTCCAGGCTCAGCCCATGGAAATAGCGGGCGAGCGCCAGGACGAGGGCGATCTTCATCATCTCCGAGGGCTGCAGCTGCAGCGGTCCGACGGCGATCCAGCGCTGCGCCCCCATGCCGATATGCCCGGCGATCTCGACATAGATCAGCAGCAGGAAGGCGAGCGCGTAGAGCGGATAGGCGTAACGCAGCCAGAAGCGGAAATCGACCAGCGCCACGGCGATCAGGCCGCAGAGGCCGACGGCGAAGCGCAGCGCCTGGCGCGACATCCAGGGGTCGGCATTGCCGTCCGCCGCCGAATAGAGCATGGCGAAGCCGAGGCAGGCGATGGCGATGATGACGAGCAGGAAGCTCCAGCTGAAATGGCGCAGCTTCTCCGCGACCGTCAGATTGACGTTGGCCGAGGGGCTGGAGAAGGAGGAGGAATAGGCCAAGGATCCTACCCCGCCGATGCAAGCCGGCGGCCCAGGGGCGGGCGCGCGGGATCGCGCAGCTGGCATTCCACCAATATGTCATGGGCGATGGGCCCCGCGACCTTGGCGCCGGCCGAGCCATGCTCGACCACCACGGCGACGGCGTAGCGCGGCTGCTGGATCGGGGCGAAGGCGATGAAGAGCGCGTGATCGCGCATCGCCCAGGGCAAATCGTCGTTCTTGCGCACCCCCATCATGCGCTCCGCCATGGTGATCCGGCGGACCTGGGCGCTGCCGGTCTTGCCGGCCATCTCCATGCCGGGCTGGCTGATCCGCGCGCCATAGGCGGTGCCGTCCGGATCGTTCACCACCATCCGCATCCCGTCCCACACCAGCTTCACATGCTCCGGCTTCAGCCCCATGCTCGGAAACATGACCTTGGCGGGATCGGGACCCGTGGCCTCGGTGAGCTTGGCCGGCCGCACCAGCCTGGGCTTCAACGCATAGCCGCCATTGGCGATCCGCGCGGTCATCACCGCGAGCTGGAGCGGGGTAGTCTCGATGAAGCCCTGGCCGATGCCGGCGATCACCGTCTCGCCGGGGTGCCAGCTATCCTTCAGGGTCGCCTTCTTCCAGGCGGTATCGGGGATCAGCCCCGGCCTCTCGCCGGGCAGGTCGATCCCCGTCGGCTGGCCGAGGCCGAAGCGCCGCGCCATGGCCGCCAGCGTATCGATGCCGATCTTGCGGGCGAGGTCGTAGAAGTAGACGTCGCAGGAATGCTTGATCCCGCCCCGCATGTCGAGGGTGCCGTGGCCACCCTTCCACCAGCAATGGAAGGTGATATTGCCCACGTTCAGGGACCCGGGGCAGAAGACGCTGTAGCTCTGATCGACCCCGGCCTCCAGTGCTGCCAGTGCCGTCATGGTCTTGAAGGTCGAGCCCGGCGGATATTGGCCGGCCAGGGTCTTGTTGGTCAGGGGATGGCCGGGATCGGTGCTGAGGGTCTGCCAATCCGCGGCGCTGAGCCCGCGATTGAAGGTTGCGGGATCGAAGCTCGGAGTCGAGCCCATGGCAAGCACATCGCCGGTGCAGACGTCGATCACCACCGAAGAGGCGCTCTGCTGCGATGCCAGGCGCTGCTGCACGAATTCCTGCAGCCCGATATCGAGGGTGCTGACCAGCTCGGCGCCCTGCTGGCCGTCGCGCCGGTCGAGCTCGCGGATGATGCGCCCCAGCGCGTTCACCTCGACCTCGCTGGCGCCGGCCGTGCCGCGCAGCTTGGTGTCGTAGACCTTCTCCAGCCCGCTCTTGCCGATGCGGAAGCCCGGAAGCTGGAGCAGCGGATCGTCGCCGACCTCGTTCTCCGCCGGCGTTCCGACATAGCCCAGCACATGGGCGGTGGTGCCGCCATAGGGATAGGAGCGGCTCTGGTCGACCTCGATGCTGGCGCCCGGAAGATCGGGCAGATTGACCTCGATCCGCGAGACCAGATTCCAATCGAGATTGGCCTTCACCGTGATCGGCAGGAAGGCGCGCCGCTTCGTGCGCTCTCGCACCAGCCGCTCGATCTCCTCGGGCGTGAGCGGCAGGATCCGCCCCAAGGTCGCCAGGGTCTCGCGCATGCTGGCGGTCTGCTCCGGCACGATGACCACGCGATAGTTCGGATCGTTGATCGCCAGCGGCGTGCCGAAACGGTCGACGATCTTGCCGCGGAGCGGCGGCAGGAGATGCAGATTGACCCGGTTCTCCTCCGCCAGCAGACGGAAGCGGTCGGTCTGCACGACCTGCAGGTAATACATCCGGCCGACGAGAGCGGAGAACAGCAGCGCCTGCCCGCCGGCCAGCAGGGCCACCCGGCGCGTGAAGGTCTTCTGCATTTGCTGCGGCTGCTTCAAGGAGCGGCCTCTCTCAGACCGCGCGCAGGAAGGCGCGCTGGGCCCGGGCAAACAGATCGGCGATCGCGGGGTAGAGGGCGAGGGTGATGAGATAGGCGAAGATCACCGGATTGGGGTCGAGGGCGGCGCCTGCGACCAGCGAGGCGAAGAGCCAGCCCACCGCCATGGCGCCGGCGGCGATCACCATGAAGCCCCACCAGACGATCAGGAAGGGCTGGCCCACGAAGACCCGGCGCTGGGACAGTGCTACGGCGTAGACCAGAAGCAGCACGAGGGTCCCGACCCCCAGCGGCGCCACGCCCAGGAGATCGCCCAGAAGCCCCAAGGCGAAGACCGCGGGCGCGGGCAGCAGCCCCGGCCTGTGCAGCCCCCAATAATAGACGGAGATCAGGGCCAGCCCGGGCCCCAGCGAGACGAAATGCGGTATCGGCAGCGGCGCCGTGCCGATGATCAGCATCAGCAGGGTGAGAAGAAAGGGAAGCAGATTGCGCGCCCACAGATCGAGGCGATGCATGAAGGCCAGCCTCAAGGCAGCCCCTCCCCCGCCGGCTCCCCGCTGGCGCCCTGGAGCACGCCCGAGAGGCGATAGTCCAGCAACCGCAGAAATTCCATATGGTCCCAGTCGACGAAGAGCTCGACAACCGCATTGCCGTTGTCGACCGATTTGACGATGCCCACGGGCAGGCCCGGCGGAAAGGCCCCGCCCGCCGCCGAGGTCACGACGCGATCGCCGGCGAGAAGCTGGGCACCGTGGGAAAGGTAAAGCAACCGGGGGTTGTCCGAGTTGTCGCCCGCCAGGATCCCCTGGTCGCGACTCCGCTCGATGACCACGGGAATCCGGCTGTTGATGTCGGTCAGCAGCAGGACTCGGGCCGAGCGCTCGCCCACCTCGGCCACCCGTCCGACCAGCCCCTCGCCCGTCGCGGCGGCATCGCCCTTGCGCACCCCGTCGCGCGCGCCGGCGGCGACCAGGACGCTGCGCACGAAGGCGCCGCCATTGTCGGCCACGACCCGCGCGGCGACGAAGGTCACCGCCTGCTCGGGCGCAAATTTCAGCAGCTCCCTCAGGGACTGGTTCTCGGCCTCCAGCTGGCGGGCGACCGACTGCCATTGCACGAGCCGCGCCTGCTGCTCGCGCAGCGCCGCGTTCTCCTCCCGGAGGTTCAGGAATTCCCGTGCATTGTCATAGGCTTGGCGAATGGTGGCCAGAGGCCGCGAGATGCCGTCCATGATCGGGGTCAGAGCATCCGTCGCCAGCAGCCGGGCGCGTTCGACCAGGGAGCTGTCCGACTTGCCGATCACCATCAGGGCCAAAGTCGCGCCGAACAGCAGCACGAAGGTAAAGCGATGGAGCCACGCCTTCGCGGATGCAAGCCTTAGGGCCGATCCCCCTCGCAGTCTCACCGAGTCCCTCCTGGCCGGTGCCAAGCGCGGCGGTACGCTACCGCTTGGATCATGAGACTACCCGATTAAATCCGGCGGTAAAAAGGCTTTTTCGCTTTTCAACCATTGAGATGCCGGAAATCTCTGCAAGTCTGGCTCAGCCACGGACCGGAGGGGGCCACGCAGACCCGATCGAGGCAACGCTCAATAGGTGTCGATGAGCAGCGCCTTCAGGGTCGACATTTCCTCCAGGCAGCGCCCGGTGCCCAGGGCCACGCAGCTCAAGGGGTCGTCGGCGATGGAGACCGGCAGGCCTGTCGCATGGCGCAGGACGAAATCGAGGTTGCTGAGCAGCGCCCCGCCGCCGGTCAGAACGATGCCCTTGTCGACGATATCGGCGGCGAGCTCCGGGGCGGTATGCTCAAGGGCCACCTTCACCGCCTCGATGATGGCGCCCACCGGCTCGGCCAGGCTTTCGGCGATCTGGCGCTCGCTGATCACCAGTTCCTTGGGCACGCCGTTCATCAGATCGCGCCCCTTGATCTCCAGCACCCGTCCCTCGCCGTCTTCCGGCGGGCAGGCCGAGCCGATCTCCTTCTTGATCCGCTCGGAGCTGCCCTCGCCGACCAGGAGGTTATGATTGCGGCGGATATAGGCGATGATCGCCTCATCCATCTTGTCGCCGCCCATCCGCACCGAACGCGAATAGACGATGCCGCCGAGCGAGAGCACCGCCACCTCCGTAGTGCCGCCGCCGATATCCACGACCATGGAGCCGGTCGGCTCCGTCACCGGCAGCCCCGCGCCGATCGCTGCCGCCATCGGCTCCTCGATGAGCAACACCCGGCGCGCGCCCGCCGACTCGGCCGATTCCTGGATTGCCCGGCGCTCGACTGCCGTGGAGCCCGAGGGCACGCAGATGATGACCTGGGGGCTCGCGAAGCTGCGACGGTTGTGAACCTTGCGGATGAAATGTTTGATCATTTCCTCCGCCACCTCGAAATCGGCGATGACGCCGTCGCGTAAGGGGCGGATGGCGGAAATATTGCCCGGGGTTCGGCCCAGCATCATCTTCGCCTCGTCGCCGACGGCGAGGACGCGCTTCTTGCCCTTGACCTCGGCGATGGCGACGACGGAAGGCTCGTTCAGGACGATGCCGCGGCCCTTGACGTAGACCAGGGTGTTGGCCGTGCCCAAATCAATCGCCATATCGGCCGAGAGCATGCCGAGCAGTCTATGGAACATCCGGTGGGAACCTCGCTTTGAAGTGCGCTGGGCATAGCCGCCCGATACAACAAATTCAAGGATGTTGTGCCCACAGTACAGCGGATTCGGATGGCCCGGTGACGAACCGAAGAAGACGGCCTGGCGCCGACACGCCCGGCCGGTCCTCCAATAGCCCCTGGGGGGCCTTGGCTAGGCCGAAAGGGCGGCCGGGGCGGTCTTCTGGCGCTTCACCAGAAGCTTGTTCAGGGCGTGGAGATAGGCCTTGCAGGAGGCCACCAGGGTATCCGTATCGGCGCCCTGGCCGTTGACGGTCTTGCCCTCCTCCTCCAGCCGGACGGTCACCTCGGCCTGGGCGTCGGTCCCGGCCGTGACCGCATTGACCTGGAAGAGCTGGAGCCGGGCCTCATGGGGGAAAAGCGCCTTGATGGCCTTGAAGGTGGCGTCCACCGGCCCGTCGCCCGTGGCCCGGGCCGCCACCGTCTTGCCGTCGATCTCGAGCTCGAGATCGGCCTGCTGGGGCCCCTTGGAGCCGGCGATCACCTGGAGCGAGACGAAGCGGATCCGGTCGTTGCTGCGCACCACCGCATCGTCGACCAAAGCGGTGATGTCCTCGTCAAAGACATCCTTCTTCTTGTCGGCGAGCTCCTTGAACCGGCGGAAGGCATCCTCCAGCGCATTGTCGCCGAGATCGAAGCCCAGCTCCTTCAGCTTGCTGCGGAAGGCGTGGCGGCCCGAATGCTTGCCCATCACCAGGGTCGACCGGCTGAGCCCGACCGATTCCGGCGTCATGATCTCATAGGTGCCGGCATGCTTCAGCATGCCGTCCTGATGGATGCCGGATTCATGGGCGAAGGCATTGGCGCCGACGATGGCCTTGTTGGGCTGGACGGCGAAGCCGGTGACGGTGGACACGAGCTTGGAGGCCCGGGTGATGGTGGTGGTGTCGATGCCGGTGGTGAAGGCCATGAGGTCGTGGCGCGTGCGCAGCGCCATGACGATCTCCTCCATCGCCGCATTGCCCGCCCGCTCGCCCAGTCCGTTGATGGTGCATTCGACCTGGCGCGCCCCGGCCGAGACGGCGGCCAGCGAATTGGCCACGGCGAGGCCCAGATCATTGTGGCAATGCACCGAAATCACGGCCTTGTCGATGTTCGGCACACGGTTGCGCAGCATCTCGATGAGGCCCGCGAACTCCTCCGGAATGGCATAGCCCACCGTGTCGGGGATGTTCACCGTGCGCGCGCCGGCCTTGATAGCGGTCTCGACGCAGCGGCAGAGGAAATCTCGATCGGTGCGCGAGGCATCCTCCGCCGACCATTCCACATCCTCGCAAAGATTGCGGGCATGGGTGACGCTGTCGATGATCGCCTGATGCACCGCATCGGGCTCCATCTGCAGCTTGAACTTCATATGCAGCGGGCTGGTGGAGATGAAGGTATGGATGCGCGGGCGAGCGGCCTCGCGCAAGGCCTCCCAGGCACGGTCGATGTCCTTGCGGCTGGCGCGGGCAAGCCCGGCGACTGCCGAATTGCGCAGGACCTGCGCCACCCCGCGCACGGCCTCGAAATCGCCGTTGGAGGCGATGGGGAAGCCGGCCTCCACCACATCCACCCCCATCTCCTCGAGCACCATGGCGATGCGCAGCTTCTCCTCGAGATTCATCGAGCAGCCGGGCGCCTGTTCGCCGTCGCGCAAAGTGGTATCGAAGATGATCACGCGATCCCCGGGACGTTCGCCGGGGGTGGCGCTCGTGATGGCAGTGGCGTTGGCAGGCATCGGTGTCATTCCTCGATGTCGCTGTTGAGCCGGTGATGCGCCGCGACCCGGGTTCAGGATCATCAAGGCCGGGGTCCAGGGTCGCTCCCGGCAGCCATTCCCGGGCTCTCGCGGAAAGCCTGTAACTTTTCTAGCCTGAGGCCCGGGGCCTCTACAAGGCCAATTTCCCCGGGGGCGGAACCCAGTCGCGCCCCGCTCTTCCCCGGGGTCTGCCGTCGGCGTGGAACATGAGCCAGTGCAGCGCCAGCGCCGTGCCCATGGAGAAAATGGCGCCGAAGATGACGTCGCTGAGGAAATGGCCGCCCTGGTACATGCGCAGGAGCCCCACGGCCACCCCGAAGCCCAGCGCAGCGGCGATGCCCCATTTGCGCCGGCCCGGCGCGAGCAACAGGGCTGGGCCGAGGAAGGCGAAGGCGGCGGAGGGATCGCCGGCGACGAAGGAGCAGTTGTGGTCGCAGGCCCCGTCGAAGGCAAAAGGCGCGACATAGACATGAGCGCCTTGGAATTGCAGCACATCCACCGGCCGGGGCCGCCCGGAATGATCCTTCAGGAGGGTGTTGGTCAGGAGCCCCGGGCCGATGGCGAAGACGGCGGCGACGTAGAGCGCCTGCCAGGCGCCGAGCCCGCCGATCGGCCGGCCGAGCAGCTTGGAAGCGGCAGCCAGGACGAAAAGCGCGATGCAGAGACCGACCCAGTAGGGCGTGGCGAAATGGAGCAGCTCCGCGGCTCGCGAGAGCGCCAGGAGGAACCTTCCGTCGGTGCCCAGCATCTGGCCGCCGACCGCAAGATCCAGCTCGGGAAAGACGAGGAAGATGACCAGCCCCGCGAGGAAGGCGAGGAGGAGAGCAAGGGCGGCTTTCCCCCTCATGGCTGAGGGCCCTTAAAGCGGTCCAGCCGGTCGAGATAAAAGCGGCGCAGGTCGCCGGTGAAGATGGGAATGATGATATCGCCCAAGCGCTGAACCTCGGTGAAATGCGAAACCTTCTCGTCGTGCTCCCTGGTGCCGACCAGGAGGAAAGGCCCCTCGTCGCCGGGCCGCAGATGGGGTGCTTTCCCCGCCGGCTGCTCGGGATCACTCGCCCACTGCACATAGCCGTCCGGCGGGATCTGGGCATAGTAGAGCAGCAGGCTCGCCGGCACCTGGCCGTCGATAAGGAGTTTCGGCGGCGGCAGCTCTCTTGCCCGCTGGGCGGCGACGGCCTGGCCGAGGGCATGCCAGCCGCTGAGCCGGGCGACGGCGTCGGCCAGCGGCCGGGGGGCGGCATGCCACTGGGGCGTGATCCAGATCACGCCATAGAGAGCGAGGCCGATCAGGCCTTGCGCTGCGACCGATCCTTTCAGCCAGGCGAAGAGCGGGCCATCGAGCGCCATGCCTGCCGCCAGCAGCGCCGCAGCGACATAGGCGGTGGCCTCGGCGCCGGGCGAAAAGGCGATGGTGCTCGCATGGCCGAGCGGAGAGAGCAGGAGAAAGACGAGGAGAACCGGCAGCGACAGGCAGAGAAGCAGCAGGCGGTCATCGGCGGAGAGCACGCTGCCTGCGCCATCGGCCCGCGGAACGCGGCGCCCGCGGATGGCCTGGCGCAGCAGGAAATAGAGCGGGATGGGGCCGAAGATGATGAATTGCCAGACCAGGAAGTCCGCGACCCGGCTCGGCTCGAAGCTTCCGTCCGCAACCGCCGCGGCGAGCGGTGCGCCATGCTCGAAACGCCAGAGGATATTCGGCGCCAGAGCCAGGGCCATCAGAGTGGCGATAACGGCCAGCGCGGTCCCGGTGACGGTGCGCCGCCCCTGCTGCGAGAGCGCCAGATACAACGCGACGGCGAAGGGGAAGAGCAGCATGGCCTCGCTGCTGAGCGCCCCCAGCCCCGCGACCAGGCCGCAGAGGAACGCCCAGCCGATCCCCCCGCCCCGGCGCAAGCGCAGGAAGGCATAGAGGCTGGCGGCCCAGAAGAAGAGGAGCGTCGAGCCCGCGCCGAGCCAGATCGAGGCCAGCGCCACCCCCGGCAAGGTGGCGTAGAGCAGCATGGACCAGGCGCCGAGACGCCAGCTCCCCAGCGCGACGCCCGCGCCCCCCAGGAGCATGGCGGTCGCCGCCTGGAGCAGCGGGCTCGCCGCACGGGCGCAGGCCTCGCCCGGCCCGCAGAAGCTGGTACTGACGGCGGTGAGCCAGACCGGCAGAGGCGAGGCCGCGCCTCGGCCCCACACCCCATAGCCCCAACCCCCATAGCCCCAGGCCAGGCTGCGGCTCCAGAGCCAGCGTGAGGCCTCCGCCGGATCGAACTCCAGCGGCGAGACGCGCAGGAAGGCAAGGCGCAGAAGCGTCAAGGCGACGACGCCGTAGAGCGCCACCTGCCAGAAGCCGAGCCCCGCCTCATCGGCCCGCCCCGTCTCAGGGGCGGTGGAAGTCCTCGGCTTCTTTCCTCGGCCCCCCGGGCGAGGCGCGGGCGAGGCCATTCTTCACCCGGCTTGCAAGGCGGCGTCTCTAGTTCTTCGTCTTGTCGACCAGCTTGTTCTTGCCGATCCAGGGCATCATGCCGCGCAGCTGGGCGCCAACCCCTTCGATGGGATGCTCGGCGGCGCGCCGGCGCATGGCCTTGAAGCTCGGCTGGCCCGCCTGGTTTTCCGCGACCCAGTCGCGGGCGAAGCGGCCGGACTGGATATCGTCCAGCACGCGCTTCATCTCCGCCTTGGTCTCGTCGGTGATGATGCGCGGACCCCGCGTGTAGTCGCCATATTCGGCGGTGTTGGAGATGGAGTAGCGCATATTGGCGATGCCGCCCTCATAGATGAGGTCGACGATCAGCTTCACCTCGTGCAGGCATTCGAAATAGGCCATCTCGGGCGCATAGCCCGCCTCGATCAGCGTCTCGTAGCCCGCCTGGATCAGCGCCGTCAGCCCGCCGCAGAGCACGACCTGCTCGCCGAAAAGGTCGGTCTCGCATTCCTCGCGGAAGCTGGTCTCGATGATGCCCGAGCGGCCGCCGCCGATGGCGCTGGCATAGCTGAGGCCGATCTCCAGCGCATTACCGCTGGCGTTCTGCTCCACCGCCACCAGGCAGGGCACGCCGCCGCCCTTGAGATATTCGGAGCGCACGGTATGGCCGGGACCCTTGGGCGCCACCATGAACACGTCGAGATCGGGGCGGGGCTCGATCAGCTTGAAATGGATGTTGAGGCCATGGGCGAAGGCCAGCGCCGCGCCCTTCTTCATATGCTTGGCGAGATCCTCGGTATAGAGCTTCGCCTGCAGCTCATCGGGCGTCAGCACCATGATGACGTCGGCCCATTCCGCCGCCTTCTTGGGAGTCATCACCTCGATGCCGGCGGCCTCCGCCTTCTTGATGGTGGCCGAGCCTTCGCGCAGCGCGACCCGCACCTCCTTGACGCCGCTGTCCTTCAGATTGAGGGCATGGGCATGGCCCTGGCTGCCATAGCCGACGACGACGATCTTCTTGTCCTTGATCAGGTTCACATCGGCGTCGCGGTCGTAATAAACGCGCATGGTGGCTTCCTTTCGGCGAAGAACGAGTGTGGCTGTCGGATCGGTAAGAGTTAAATCGGCTCGGGTCCGCGGGCAATGGCGGCGACGCCGGTGCGGGCGACATCCACCAGCCCCAGCGGCCGCATCAGGCCGATGAAGGCGTTGAGCTTGTCGGTCGAGCCCGTCATCTCGAAGACGAAGCTCTCGATGGTGGCATCGACGACCCGGGCGCGGAAGATATCGGCGATGCGCAGGGATTCGACCCGCTTCTCGCCGCTGCTGCGCACCTTGACCAAAGCGAGCTCGCGCTCCAGCGCCGCCCCTTCCTTGGTGAGGTCGCGCACCTTGTGCACGGGCACCAGCCGGTCCAGCTGGTTCTTGATCTGCTCGATGATCATCGGCGTGCCGGAGGTGACGACGGTGATGCGCGAGAGCTGCTCGGCCGGGTCGACCTCGGCCACGGTCAGGCTCTCGATATTGTAGCCGCGGCCGGAGAACAGCCCGATAACGCGCGCCAGCACGCCGGACTCATTGTCCACCAGCACCGAGATGGTGTGGCGCTCGATCGTCTCGTCCTTCGCCATCAGACCAGCACCATGCCCTCTTCGGAGACCGGCTTGGCGACATCCTCGGGGCCAAGAAGCATCTCGTTATGGGGCGCGCCCGAGGGGATCATGGGGAAGCAGTTCTCCTTCTGGTCGACGACGATATCGGCGATCACCGGGCGCTTCACCGCGATCATCTCCGCGATCAGCCCATCGAGATCGCCGGGCTTCTCGGCGCGCAGGCCGACGGCACCGAAGGCCTCCGCCAGCTTGACGAAATCCGGCAGGGAATCGGTATAGCTCTCGGCATAGCGTCCGCCGTGGAGCAGCTCCTGCCACTGGCGCACCATGCCCATGTACTGATTGTTCAGGATGAAGATCTTCACCGGCAGTCGATGCTGGATGACCGTCGACATCTCCTGGATGTTCATCAGGATCGAGGCCTCGCCGGCGACGTCGATGACGAGCGCGTCGGGATGGGCGATCTGCACCCCGGCGGCGGCGGGCAGGCCGTAGCCCATGGTCCCGAGACCGCCGGAGGTCAGCCAATGATTGGGTTTCTCGAAGCCGATGAACTGGGCCGCCCACATCTGGTGCTGGCCCACCTCGGTGGTGATGTAATAATCCTTGTCCTTGATCGCCGCATAGAGCCGCTGCAGGGCGTATTGCGGCTTGATGATCTGATCGGAATTCTTGTAGACGAGGCATTGGCGCGAGCGCCATTGCTCGATCTGCGACCACCAGGCCTTCAGCGCCTTGGCGTCGGGCTGGGCCTGGCGCGCCTTCCAGATCTTGATCATATCCTCGAGCACGCGCC
>DATHQQ010000363.1:0-3562 GCA_035482595.1 Verrucomicrobiia bacterium | reverse complement strand
TCGTCTGGTCCATGATCCTTACATGGCCCGGCTGGCTCGCCAGGCGGTCGAGCCAGCGGCGCAAGCTGGGATATCCCGCGAGGTCGAAGCCGCCCTCGTCAGCCACATGGGTATAGGCATAGAGCGCGATATCGGCGATGGAATAGCCCGAGGGCGAAAACCAGTCGTTCTTTCCCAAATGCTGCTCCATGACGCCGAGAGCGAAATGCCCGCGCTCGGCGTTGAAGGCGAGCCGGTCGCGCCGGGGGTCGCCTTCGGGCGCGAAATGCATGAGATAGCGATTCACCGCGATATAGGGCTCGTGGCTGTACTGCTCGAAGAACATCCATTGCAGGATCTGCGCCTGGGCCCAGGGATCATCGGGAAAATAGCTTGTGCCGCGGGCGAGCCAGAAAAGGATGGCGCCGGATTCCGCCAGCAGCCGGCCATCCTCCAGCTTGACCGCCGGGACCTTGGCGATGGGATTGAGGGCGCGAAAGGCCGGCGTGGTCGGATCCCCGCGCACCTGGCTGACGTCGACCGCCCGATAGGGCCGGTCGGTCAGCGCCAGGATCAGGCGCACCTTGTACACATTCCCGGATTCGAGATTGCCGTAGAGCGTCAACATATTACCCTCCCCAAAAGGCTGTTGGCACCAAGCGGTTGTAGCCGAAGCCTCGCCCGGCGAGGCTCGATCAATTCTCAAGCCAGCCGATGGAAAAACTCACAGCATGGCCTAGAAGCTGGGGGGCGTGCAGGCCGAGACCTGCTCGCAGACCTCGTCGCCAGATTGCGGAATCGGTGCGGCAGGCGGCTGTCGAACCAATAGGCCTCCCCCGGTCCCAGCAGGCGGCGCTGATCGCCCACCGTCATCGCATCGCGATTGTTTATCTCGCTCAGGATATTGAACGTCTGCTGGTCCAGAATGCAGGATAACCAAGGACAGACAATGGTTTGGTCTTGATTTGCTAATTTTCTTGATCATGGTAGCGTCCGAGTTCCACCCTCGCAGGAGCCCACCCCCATGAGCCAATCAAGCGTCTTCGAGAGCACCCCGAACAACCTCGAAGCCTTCTGGATGCCCTTCACCGCGAACCGGCAATTCAAATCCAAGCCGCGCCTCTTCACCGGCGCCAAGGACATGCATTACACCACCGTCGAGGGACGCAAGGTGCTGGACGGCACGGCGGGCCTCTGGTGCGTCAATGCCGGCCATGGCCGGCGCGAGATCATGGAAGCGGTGCGCGATCAGGTCGGCCGCCTCGACTACGCGCCGGCCTTCCAGATGGGCCATCCCGCGGTCTTCGAATTCGCCGCCCGTCTGACCAATCTGCTGGGCGCGGATTTCGACCATGTCTTCTTCACCAACTCCGGCTCCGAATCCGTCGACACCGCCCTCAAGATGGCCATTGCCTATCACCGCGTCCGCGGCGAGGGCACGCGCACGCGGCTGATCGGGCGCGAGCGCGGCTATCACGGCGTCGGCTTCGGGGGCATCTCGGTCGGCGGCATCGTCGCCAACCGCAAGACCTTCGGCAGCCTGCTGACCGGCGTCGATCATCTGCCCCATACCCATAACATCGCCAAGAACGCCTTCAGCCGCGGCCAGCCGGAGAACGGCGTCGAGCTCGCCGACGAGCTGGAGCGCCTGGTGACCCTGCACGACGCCTCGAACATCGCCGCCGTCATCGTCGAGCCGGTCGCCTGCTCCACCGGCGTGCTGGTCCCGCCCAAGGGCTATCTCCAGCGCCTGCGGGAGATCTGCACCAAGCATGGCATCCTGCTGATCTTCGACGAGGTGATCACGGGCTTCGGCCGGCTCGGCGCCAGCTTCGCCACCGAATATTTCGGCATCGTCCCGGATCTCATCACCACGGCCAAGGGGATCACCAACGGCACGATCCCCATGGGCGCCGTCTTCGCCCGCAAGGGCATCTACGACGCCTTCATGAATGCCCCGGACAACACCATCGAGCTCTTCCACGGCTATACCTATTCGGGTCATCCGGTCGCCTGCGCGGCGGGCCTGGCGACCCTCGACATCTACAAGGAGGAGAACCTCTTCGAGCGCGCCGCCGGCCTCGCCAGCTATTGGGAGGATGGCGTCCATTCGCTCAAGGGCTCGCCTCATGTCATCGACCTGCGCAACCTCGGCCTCATCGCCGGAATCGAGCTGGCACCGCGGGCAGGCAAGCCGGGCGGGCGCGGCTTCGACGCCTTCCTCAAGGCCTATGAGTCCGATCTTCTGGTCCGCGTCACGGGCGACATCATCGCCCTCTCGCCGCCGCTGATCTGCGAGAAGAAGCATATCGACGATATCTTCGGCATCCTGGGCGATGTGCTGAAGAAGGTCGATTGACCTCGACGCGGCTTGCCTGAGCACCGGCCCGCCGTGCTCGGCGGGCCGGCGGTTTTTCGAGATGGGAGATAATCATGCTGATCGGCGTGCCAAAGGAGATCAAGACTCACGAATATCGCGTCGGCCTTGTGCCGGCGAGCGTGCGGGAGCTGATCCACAATGGCCATCAGGTGATGGTGGAGACCCATGCCGGGGCGGGCATCGGCTTCGACGACCATGCCTATGAGAGCGCGGGTGCTGCCATCGCCAAGACGGCGGCCGATGTCTTCGCCAAGGCCGATATGATCGTGAAGGTGAAGGAGCCGCAGCCCGTCGAATGCAAGATGCTGCGCAAGGGCCAGCTCCTCTTCACCTATCTGCATCTGGCGCCCGATCCCGAGCAGACCAAGGGCCTGATCGACTCCGGCTGCACCGCCATCGCCTATGAGACGGTGACGAGCCCGCGCGGCGGCCTGCCGCTGCTGGCGCCCATGAGCGAGGTCGCGGGCCGCATGTCGATCCAGGTCGGCGCTCACTGCCTGGAAAAGGCGCAAGGCGGCGCCGGCATCCTTCTGGGCGGCGTCCCCGGCGTGGCGCCCGCGCGCGTGGTGATCATCGGCGGCGGCGTCTCGGGCACCCATGCCGCGCGCATGGCCGTGGGCATGGAGGCCAATGTCACGGTAATCGACCGCTCCATCGATCGCCTGCGTGAGCTGGACGAGGTCTTCGGCGCCAAGCTCACCACGGAATTCTCCACGGTGGACGCCATCGAGCGGTCTGTCATCCACGCCGACCTCGTGATCGGCGCGGTGCTGGTTCCCGGTGCCGCGGCCCCCAAGCTTGTGACACGCGAGATGGTCAAGCGCATGCGCCCGGGCTCGGTGCTGGTCGACATCGCCATCGACCAGGGCGGCTGCTTCGAGACCAGCCATGCCACCACCCATGCCGAACCCACCTATGTGGTGGATGGCGTCATCCATTACTGCGTCGCCAACATGCCCGGCGGTGTCGCCAGGACCTCGACCTTCGCCCTCAACAACGCCACCCTCCCCTTCGCCATCGCGCTCGCGAACAAGGGCTGGCGCCAGGCCTGCCACGACGATCCGCACCTGCGCCATGGTCTCAACATTCACGACGGCCATGTCGTCTACAAGGCTGTCGCCCAGGCGCTGGGCATGAAGTACACGCCGCCGGAATCCTTCCTCGGCTGAGGCATGGCGAGTGGGCATCGGGCGCCTCTTCGAG
>DATHQQ010000362.1:0-11257 GCA_035482595.1 Verrucomicrobiia bacterium | reverse complement strand
CGCTTGCGCCAGGCGAAATATTTGGCGGTGTCGATAGCCATGCCGCCGCCGAGCCCGACCACGGCCTCCACCGGCGGCAGCGCCGCGAGCTCCGCCTCGAGGATTTTCTCATCCACGGATTTGACGAAATAGCGGTGATAGACCGCGCCCTCGAGGGCCTTTTCGAACTTCGGCCACATATCCTCCATGGTCACCAGCAGGAACGGCCGGTGCACGAAGTTCTTCAGCTCGCCGACGAGATTGCGGCCGAGGATCGTCTGGAAATCATGGGCGAACTGCATGGAGAGGGAATCCTTTGCGGGCGGGCGCGGTCATGACGCGAGGAGGAAGAGCCGCGCCGGGGCTGGTGCTGTCAAGAGGCTAGAGGAATGCCGGGTGGTGGAACCCGCCTCACGCCAATTCGTCATTGCTGCGAAAGCCGGAATGACGGCAGTAGCTGGCGTTCCAGGATCCTGACTAGGCCGGCGGCGGGTCCTTCTCCGGCTGATGGCGCTCACCGGTATCCTGCAGCACGCGCAGCGCCTCGGGCGGCAGATGAATGGTCACGGGCGTGCCCTGGGAATAGGGGATCTCGTCGCCCGAGTTCTGGATCAGCACCTGGATCGCCTCGCCGGTGGCCAGCCTGACGATGAGCTGCACGGCATTGCCGAGATAGACCCAGCGCTCGACCATGCCGGGTAGGCGGTTCTCGCCGCTGCTGCCGTGAGGCTCCAGTCGCACCCGCTCCGGGCGCACCGTCGCCTTGGTCGATCCCCGCATTTCCTTGTCGCCACGGCCCGCCGCGAACTCGAAATCGCCGAGCTTGATCCGGCAGCGGCCCTGGCTGTCCGCCCCTCGGGCGACGGCATCCATCAGATTGGAGACGCCGAGGAAATCGGCGACGAAGATCGTCGCCGGCTCCTCATAGACATCCTTGGGCGCGGCCACCTGCTCCACCCGGCCCCGCGACATGACCGCGATCCGGTCGCTCATGGTGAGCGCCTCCTCCTGATCGTGGGTCACATAGATGAAGGTGATGCCCACTTGCTGCTGCAGGGTCTTGAGCTCGATCTGAAGCTGCTTGCGGAGCTTGGCGTCCAGCGCGCCCAACGGCTCGTCCAGCAGCAGCACGGCAGGCTTCAGCACCAGTGCGCGGGCGAGCGCCACCCGCTGCTGCTGCCCGCCGGACATCTGCACAGGCCGGCGCTTCTCGAATCCCGTCAGTTGGACCAGGGCCAGCGCCTCGCCGACCCGCCGGTTGACCTCCTTGGGATCCACCTTCGCCCGGCGGAGGCCGAAGGCGACATTGTCGAAGACGTTCAGATGAGGGAATAGCGCATAACTCTGGAAGACCGTGTTGACCGGCCGGCGATGGGGCGGCGTCTGGGTCATGTCGACGCCATCGAGCAGGATCTGGCCCTGGGTGGGCTGCTCGAAGCCGGCGATCATGCGCAAGGTCGTCGTCTTGCCGCAGCCCGAGGAGCCGAGCAGGGAGAAGAACTCGCCCGCCGGCATATGCAGATTGATCCCGTCCACGGCGTTCACATTGCCGAAGCGCTTGATGAGATTGACCAGTTGGACTTCGCCGCCGCTCACCGAATCACCTGCCCCTGCCTGTCTCGGCCTATGGCCGCTGCTTTGCCGTGCCTAGAGCTCGAATCACATGCCGCCGATATCGCCCATCATCGAGGCCGTAGCACCACCTGCCGGACGCTCATGCCGGGTCATGAAGCGGTAGACGAGATAGGTGAGGCCGAGGGCCGCGATGGTGAAATAGACCATAATCGCCGCCAGTGCGTTCACCGAAGGTAGAGGAGCCGCCCGGGTTGCGCTGTAGATACGGATCGGAATCGTGTCGCATTGCGCGCCGCAGGAGAGCCATTGGCTGATGACGAAATCGTCGATGGAGATGGCGAAGACGATCATCAGGCTGGAGAGGATCGCCGGCAGCAGCAGCGGCAGCAGCACCAGCCGCAGCGACTCCCAGGGCGTGGCGCCGAGATCGGCCGCAGCCTCCTCATATTGCCGGCCGATGGAGAAGAGCCGTCCGCGCACGATCACCACGACATAGGAGAGCGAGAAGGTCACATGGCCCAGCATCTGGGCGAAGGTGCTGGGATGGATGAAGGTGAAGAGATAGAGGATCACCAGATAGAGGGAGACGCCCATCACCAGCTCGGGCGTCACCAGCGGAAAGAGCATCAGGAAATTCGCCGGGGAGGACAGGCGCCCGCGCCAGCGCGCCAGACCCAGGGCCAGCAGCACGCCCAAGGGGGTGGCGACCAGCATGTCCAGCCCGGCGAGCTTCAGGCTCTGGACCAGGGCCTGCTGCAGGGTCGGATCATGCCAGACCGAATCGACGGGGTCGCTCCAATACCAGCGGGAGAGGGAGAAGCCCTGCCAAGCCGTGACCGACCGGCCGGAGTTGAAGGAGAACTGGATGGCGATGATCACCGGAACGATGGAGCTCAGCACATAAAGCCAGGTGACCAGCACCAGGAAGCGCGGCCGGCCCCAGGGATTGCCGATCCAATCACGGACCCGCTGCAGGCTCGAGCGTGAGGCCATGGGCTGCGACTTCAGCGCGATCTCCGTCATGGCCCAACCCTCATGGCTTGACCGCTCATGCCTGGGACTCCCGCTGGGCCTTGGAGACCGTATACATGTAGTAGGCCATCAGCACCCCCAGGAAGGCCGAGAGGATCAGGGTGAGTGCCGCTCCCACGGAGGGCTGCGGTCCCCCGTGGAAATAGATGTCGATCTGATTGCCCAGCATGCTGGTCTTGGGCGAGCCGGATACGATGTTGGGGGTGTAGTAATCGCCGAACATCGGCAGAGCGATGATGACGCTGGCCCCCAATATGCCCGTCTTCGACAGCGGCAGGGTCACCTGCAGGAAGGCGCTGAAGGGGCTGGCGCCGAGATCGCGCGCCGCTTCCAGCAGGCTCTTATCGATGCGGTCGAGAGAAGCCAGCAAGGGCAGGATGAGATACGGGATATAGCCATAGACCAGCCCGAGGATGACCGAGACGGGATTTCCGTTCAGCCAATCCGGTGGGGTGGTCACCAGATGCGACCAGCGCAGGAAGCCGTTGACGTAGCCCTCGGGCGCGAAAAGATTGACCCAGGCCAGCATACGCATGAGATAGCTGACCCAGAAGGGCAGGATCAGGAGCGCCAGCAGGAGGGATTTCGTACGCCGCGTGTGGCGCGAGATGTAATAGGCCACCGGATAGCCGATGAGCAGGCAGAGCGAGAGCGCGATCGCCACATATTCGGTGGTGCGAAGGAAGATCCCCCAATAGGTTCGCCCCGGCAGGAATCCGCGCAGCGTGTCGAGGAAGGATGTAAAATCCCAGTCGAGCGGATTCCAGGCCGGCAGCGGATTCTGGAAGATCGGATCGACGCCGCCGAAGGCGACGCCGATGACCGCATAGAAGGGCGTGAGAAACAGCAGGATGAGCCAGACGACGCCCGGAAGGGCGAAGACAGCCCAAAGCCACTTCGGATACATCCCCTGCTGCCCCGCCCTCTATTGCCCCGATCTCTGTCGTTTCCCCCTCAGGTTCCCGAATTGAACTTCGCGTAGGCGCTCTGCCAGAGCTTCTGGCCCGCGGAGGTCAGGGTGCATTCCTGCAGGCTTCCGGCCCCGACATCCTCGGGCCCCATGACTGCGGTCCGCAGAGTCTCCGGCACGATCTTCTTGGCGATCAGCGCATCCGCCGTCATCGATTTCTGCGGCGGCTGATAGCCGGTGAATTTGGCGAAGTTGTTGAAGGCCACATCCTGATCGAGGATGTAGTTCAGGAACATATGGGCCAGCACCGGCTTGGTGGTGCTCGAGGACACGGCCCAGCAATCGTTCTGGATCGGCCCCTTGCCCTTGGGTGCCGACCAGAAGCGCAAGGAACTGCCGTCGTCCCCCGCCGGCAGATAGTTCACATAGGCGCCCAGGAGATCGCCCGACCAGGACTGGTGCAGCCAGCTCTGCTTCGTCGCCAGCGTCTGATATTCGGTGATGTTGATCTTGGGATTGCAGATCGGAATCAGCGCCTTCAGATCGGTGAGGGCCTTGTCGATCTCAGCCGGATCCTCGGTGTTGATGTCGTAGAACTGGCGATAGAGCATCGCCATCACCAGCGATTCGCGGGCGTCGTCGAGCACGCCGACATAGCCGGTATATTTTTTCGCGTTCCAGAAGATGGACCAGGGATTGTCGAGCTTGGCGATATCCTCGCTGACCTTGTCGGTCCGCCAGCCGATGCCCGTCTTGTAGACGGTGTAGGGAACCGTGTACTGCGAGCCCACGTCATAGAACGGGCTCTGCAGCCCGTCCCAGACATTGGCCGCCAGATTGGGGATGTAGCTGTGGTTGATCGGCTTGATCAGCTTGCCGGCCACGCCCTGGGCCAGGCGGTCCGGGGTGATGTTGACGACATCGGGCCGGACAGCATGGGTCGCCTGCTTGGTGATGGCCTCGTCCTGGCTGTCATAGGTGGTGAGCTGCATATTGACGCCATGGGCCTTGCAGAACTCGTTCACCAGCCCCTTGTCGATGTAATCGGCATAGACATAGACGACGAAATCGCCGCCGGTTTCCGGCGCCATGCCGGCCTTGAGGGGATCCTCATACATCGGCAGCGTGACCGGATGCTCGGGTCGCGCCAGCGGAATGCCGCCGGGGCCCATGGGTTGGGCGCTGTCGGCAAAAGCGCGGCGGACGATGAAAGGCGCCGCCGAGGCGACGAGGCCGGCGCCGCCGATGGTCTTCAGCGCCCTGCGGCGCGAGAGCGAGCCGCGCAAGGCGGTAGTGGCCGGTTTGGCTTCCGGATCACGGTCTTTCATGGGTGTCCTCTCCTGTTCTGGCAGTGCTTATGTGATGCCCGATTGGGACCCCCCGGCGTCCCGGAATTGCGGCAATGATCGGCCGAAGTTCCGCCGGCCGCAAGCGCCATTGGCATTCAGAGCGAGGCATCGATTGATATGAGGGGAACGACCGGCTGCCCGTCAGCCGGCGGTCTCCCGATTCTCTCCCTGTCGACCTCGGGCGCTTGTTCGCCGCTGCCGCGGAGGGTGGCATTTGATCAAATGGGCCGTCAAGCGTCACTAGGACGAGGCAGAGCTTGGCTATTCATTGGGTGGGTGAGGACTGGGCAGCCACCGTCTCGGCACTTCCCGGATTGCGATAGCGTTGCGGCACTTCCGCCGCCGGCCGGTCCGGACGATGAAGGGCTGCGGCTCGGTCGGCCCCTCTTCGAGGAGAGGGGTTCAATCCGATCGAAAATTCCCGTCTACCGGTCGACCATGGCGAGCCCGTTGGGCAGATAGCGCTCGCCTGCCACGCCCTCGCCCAGGGCGCCGTCGAGGCGTTCGACGTCTTGGGGCGTGAGGCGCAGGGCGGCGGCCCCCAGGTTTTCCTCGAGATAGCGCCGCCGCTTCGTGCCGGGGATCGGCACGATGTCGGAGCCCCGCTGCAGCAGCCAGGCAAGCGCCACCTGCGCCGGCGTGGCGCCATGGGCCGCGGCGACGGCGCGAGCCCGATCGACGATCTGCATATTCGCGTCGAAATTGCTGCCTTGCAGCCGGGGATCGCCCGTGGCGCGAAAGTCGTCCGCCGCATGCTCTTCGGCGCGCTTCGCGACGCCGGTGAGGAAGCCGCGGCCCAGGGGGCAGAAGGGGACGAGGCCGATGCCGAGTTCGTGCAGAACGGGGATGACGTCCGCATCGAGATTGCGCTCCCATAAGGAATACTCGCTCTGCAAGACCGATACCGGCTGCACGGCGTGGGCCCGGCGGATGGTCTTGACCCCCGCCTCGGAGAGGCCGAAGTAAAGGACCTTGCCCGCGCCGATCAGCTCCTTGACCGTCCCGGCCACATCTTCGATCGGTGTGTTCGGATCGACGCGGTGCTGGTAGAGAAGATCGATGCGATCGGTCCTTAGGCGCTTCAACGAGGCATCGACCACCTCGCGGATATGCGCGGGACGGCTGTCGGCTCCGGCAAAATCTCCGCCGGTGAGAACGAAGCCGAATTTCGTCGCGATGGTGACCTGGTCGCGGCGCCCCTCCAGCGCACGGCCGAGGAGTTCCTCGTTCGTGAAGGGGCCATAGCTCTCGGCCGTATCGAAGAAATTGCATCCCAGCTCGATGGCGCGGTAGAGAGTCGCGACCGATTCGCGGTCGTCTCTCTGGCCATAGCCGTCGCTCATGCCCATGCAGCCGAGGCCGATGGCGGAGACTTCGAGGCCCTGTCGCCCCAGCTTGCGTGTCGTCAGCATATGATCGCTCACTCTTGGTTCGATCGGTCAGGATTCTAGCGGCGTGCATCCTCGAGAATCATCGCCGCGGCCTTCTCGGCGATCATGAGGGTGGGCGAGTTGGTATTGCCCGAGATGATCCGCGGCATGACCGAGGCATCGGCCACGCGCAGGCCGCTCATCCCGCGCAGCCGCAGCCGCGTATCGACCACGGCCTGCGGATCGTCGGCGGCCCCCATCCGGGCGGTGCCCACGGGGTGGAAGATCGTGGTGCCGATCTGTCCGGCGGCCGCGACCAGCTCTGATTCGCTGACCAGCTCGGCCCCGGGCTTCCATTCCACCGGCGCATAGCCCGCCAGCGCGCGAGCCCGGGCGATCCGGCGGGTGAGGCGGATGGCTTCCGCCGCGATCCGCCTATCCTCGGGCGTCGTCAGGTAGTTGGGCCGGATGCTGGGCGGGGCGGCGGCATCCGGGCTGCGCAGATGGATGGAGCCGCGACTGGTGGGGCGCAGATTGCAGACGCTGGCGGTGAAGGCGGCGAAACGGTGGAGCGGCTCGCCGAAGCGGTCGAGGGACAGCGGCTGGAAGTGGAATTGGAGATTGGGTGTCGCTTGCTCCGGCGAGGAGCGGGTGAAGGCCCCGAGCTGGCTCGGCGCCATGGTGAGCGGCCCGCGGCGCAGCAGCGCATACTCCACCCCGAACCGGGCGCGCCGGAGCAGCGAGATATAGTCCGTGTTCATGGTCCTTATGCCGGCGACGCGGAAGATCGGGCGGAGCTGCAGGTGATCCTGCAGATTCTCTCCCACCCCCGGCAGTTCATGACGCGGCTCGATCCCCCAGCCGGCGAGCAGCGCGCCGGACCCGATGCCCGAAAGCTCGAGCAGCTTCGGCGTCCCCACCGCGCCGGCGGCGAGGATCACCTCGCCCCGCGCCTCGGCGCGCGCGAGCTCTGTTCCCCGACGGAAGACGATTCCCGTGACCCGGCGTTCCTCGAAGGTCAGCCGCTCGACGAAGCCCGCCGTCAGCAGCCGGAGATTGGGCCGCGTGCGCACGGGCGCCAGGAAACCCCGGGCCGCGCTCCAGCGCCGGCCGCGCAGCTGGTTGACCTGGAAATAGGACACGCCCTCGTTGTCGCCGCGGTTAAAATCCTCGGTCCTGGGGATGCCGGTTTCGACGCAGGCCTCCTCGATGCGGTCGAGGAGCTCCCAGCGGATTCGCGGCGCCTCGATCCGCCATTCCCCGCCGCTGCCATGAAAATCATCGGCACCTCGATAGTAATCCTCGTGGTGCTTGAACAAGGGCAGCACGTCGTCCCAGCCCCAGCCGGTGAGGCCCAGCTGGCGCCAGCCGTCGTAATCCGCCGCCTGGCCGCGCATATAGATCATGCCGTTGATGGCCGAGGATCCACCCAGCACCTTGCCGCGCGGATAGTTGACCTGCCGGCCGCCGAGCCCGGCTTCGCTTTCCGTCATCAACAGCCAATCGGCCCGGGGGTCGCCGATGGCCCGCAGATAGCCGGCCGGGATATGCAGCCAGATCCAATTGTCCTCACCGCCGGCCTCGACCAGCAGCACGCGGCAATTCGGGTCGCGGCTCAGCCGGTTGGCCAAGACGCAGCCCGCCGAGCCGGCGCCGACGATGATGTAGTCGAACTCGCCGATGCTGGGCGGCTCGACCGCGGGCGTGAGGCTGCTGGACTGCAAAGTCGACCTGACCTGCGTTGAGGGGGATTTCTATCCTCGCCCGCCCGCTATTGCCATGCAAGCGATCGGGCAGCAGGGGCTTGACCGAAGCGGCGGCAAGGCATTGAGCTAGCGCCGCCGGACCGAAAGCGGCAAAGGGGGCTTCCCGCATGACCGTCGTGCTGACGACGCGCACCGATATCGATCTCGACTGCTTCCGCCGCGTCGCCTGGCAAAGCGAAGCCGTGCGGATCAGCGAGGCCGCGCTGAAGCGGATCGCCCGATGCCGGGAGTCCTTCCTGCAACTCATCGACAAGGACCCCGATCTCGTCATCTATGGCGTGACCACGGCCATGGGCGAGCTAGCGAGCCGGCGGCTGACCCTGGAGGAGCGCGAGCGCCATGCCCGGCTCAAGCCCTTCGCTGCCGCAACCTCTTTCGGCAACCCTTTGCCCGAGCGGGTGGTGCGCGGGATCGTGCTGGCGCGGCTGGCCAATTTCCTCGACGGCCATGCGGCCACCACGCCGCGCATCGCCCTTGCCGTCGCCGCCATGCTGGACGGCGGGCCGCTGCCCAGCGTCTCTGGCTCGGGCCAGGGCGGCGCCGGCGAGATCCTCGCCCTCTACCCGCTTTTCGCCGAGCTTGCGACGCGCTTCGATCTCGAGGTCAAGGAGCGCGGCTCGCTGATCAACGGTTCGCCGGCGGCCGCAGCACTTCTGGGGGATGCGGCGCTGGCGGCCCGCCGGCGCGTCCGGCTTGCCCATCAGGTCTTCGCCCTCTCCATCGAGGCCTTCCGCGCGCCTTTGGAGCACTATGATGCCGCGTTGGAGGCACTCTGGGGCGATGAGCATGAGGCCGCAGCACTTCGGGGTCTGCGCGAACATCTCACCGGGGCCGGCGGTGGGCGGCGCAACTACCAGGCCCCCGTTAGCTATCGCATCCTGCCGCGGGTGCTGGGCCATGCCCATCGTGCGCTGACCCAGGCCGAGCGCGCGGCGGCGATCTCGCTGGCCTCCGCCTCCGACAATCCGGTCTATATCCCGCCGGACGGCCAGCATCCCTATGGCCGCTGCATCAGCACCGGCGGCTATCACAATGCCATGGCTTCCCCCGCCCTGGACGATCTCGCCGCCATCTGGGCGGATCTCTGTCTGCTCGCCGACCGGCATGGCTCCAAGCTCCTCATCGGGCGGGTCTCCCTGCTGCCTGACCTTCTGCTGGTCGGGCGCGAGGCCAGCGATGCCGACGGCCATGGCAATGTCGGCTATATCCCCATGGCGGTGACCGGCTATCTCGAGGAGGCCAAGGCGGCCGCCCAGCGCACCTTCATTCCCGGCAGCGAATCCGCCGGCGCCGGGCAGGATGATGTGGCCTCGCCGGTCTTCCTCGCCTGGGCCAAGGAGGCCCGCGCCGGGCGATGTTTCGATGCCGCTTTGGCCGGGCTCGCCGCTGTCGCCTCCCAGGCCCTTCATGTGACGGAGCGCGAACCCCCGCCGCTGTTGCGCAACTTCGTCGAGGCGCTGCGGGAACTGGTGCCGCCGGTGGGGGCGGACAGGCTGTTAGGCCCCGAGCTGGAGCGACTCGCCGATTCCTTCACCGCCCGCATCTTCGCCAGGGGTGACTCATGAACGCCCAGCGCCAATCGCTGCGCGGCTTCCTGGCGCGGCTGGAGGGGCAAGGACAGCTGCTGCGGATCGCAGAACTCGTCGATCCCTGCTTCGAGGTTTCCGCCGTGCTCCAGCAGGCCTGGGATGGTCCGGCGGTGCTGTTCGACTCCCTGCGAGACAATGAGCTCAAACTCATCGGCAATGTCCTGAATTCCGAGGCGCGCTTCGCCGATGCCGTGGGTGTCAGCCAAGCCGAGCTGCAACACCGCATCGTCGATTCCATCGACCACCCTTTGCCCGCGCGCCTGGTCGAATCCGGTCCCTGCCAGGAGGTCGAGGAGGACACGCCGGATCTGACACGCCTGCCCATCCCGCATTTTTTCGAAGGCGAGAGTGGGCCCTATATCACCGCGGGCGCCATCGTCGCGGAGGACAGCGTCACCAAGGCACGCAACCTCTCCTTCGCCCGGCTGAAGCCCTTGGGCGGCAATCGCGCCTTCATCGGCATCGCGCCCAACCATCATCTGGCCCAGCTCGCCCGGGCCGCGGCCCACCGGGGGGAGACCCTGCCCATTGCCGTCACCATCGGCAATCATCCGGCCGTGCTGACGGCGGCCGCGCTTTATCTGGGATTGGGTGATGACGAGCTGGAGGTGGCCGGCGCCCTGCTGGGCGAGCCCATCGAGGTGGTGCGGTGCCGCAGCAGCGCGCTCCAGGTGCCCGCCCATTGCGAGATCGTGCTGGAAGGCACCCTCGATGCCGGCGAGCTCATCGAAGAGGGGCCGGTCTCGGAATTCCATGGGCTTTATGAAACCTATGGCAAGGGCCAGGTCGTGACCTTCCAGCGGATGACCCGGCGCCGCGACGCGATTTATCAGGCGATCCAGCCGGGCTACCACCCCGAGCACGTACTGATCGGCGGCATCGCCATCGCGGCCGGCCTCGCCCGCCATCTCCGGCGCAGTATTGCCGGCCTGCATCGCGTGGTGGTGGGGCTGGGCGGTGCCGGGCGGCTCCATGCCGTGGTCAGCCTCCGCGAGCCGCGGCCGGGCGATGCGCGCAAGGCGATGTTCGCGATCTGGGGCGCGGTCAATCTCATCAAGCAGGTGACCGTGGTCGACGACGACATCGATATCGCCGATCCGCTCCAGGTCGAATGGGCCATGGCGACCCGCATGAAGGCCGATCGCGATCTGGTGGTCGTTGCGGGAGTGCGGGCCGATAGGTCCGAGCCGCTGGAGCGGGACGGCCTCGTCGCCAAGCTCGGCATCGATGCCACACGGCGCGCGGGGGATCGCCCGGATTGGACGCGGGCAGCCCCGCCCGCCGCGGCCATGGAAAAGGCGCGCCGTCTGCTGGAGAATGGCCGGGCATCCACGCCAGAACAAGATCGGGTCAGCTTGACTCAAGCTGACCCGTGAATCTTGCTCTGCTCATATGATTAGAGCCTGATTCACGTCTCAAGCCGGACCGGCTTGAGACGATCAGGCTCAAGGCAAGGGAGCCGGCTCATGAGCTTCGATCTCGTCATCCGCGGCGATCTGGTGCTGCCCGAGGAGGTGCTGCGGGACGGCTATGTCGCCGTCACCGCGGGCCGCATCGCTGCGATCGGCGCGGGCGACCTGCCGCCGGCCCGCGAGACCGTCGATGCCCGCGGCCGCCTCGTCTTTCCGGGCGTGATCGACGGCCAGGTCCATGCCGGCTCGGCCGAGGGCTTCGGGGGGCTGGAGGA
>DATHQQ010000361.1:0-7721 GCA_035482595.1 Verrucomicrobiia bacterium | reverse complement strand
GGAGCTGGTGCGACCGGCGCTACGGGCGCCGCTGGTGCAACCGGTGCCACAGGTGCCACCGGAGCTGGCGCGACCGGCGCGACCGGCGCCGCTGGTGCAACCGGCGCTACAGGTGCCACCGGAGCCGGCGCGACCGGCGCGACGGGCGCCGCTGGTGCAACCGGCGACACAGGTGCCACCGGAGCTGGTGCAACAGGTGCGACGGGCGCTGCTGGTGCAACCGGCGCCACAGGTGCCACCGGAGCTGGTGCGACCGGTGCGACGGGCGCCGCTGGTGCAACCGGTGCCACCGGAGCCGGCGCCACAGGTGCGACGGGCGGCACGGGTGCGACGGGCCATGACGGAGCGACGGGTACACCTGGCAGCACCGGCGCTACGGGAGCGACGGGTGCACCTGGCACGACCGGCGCAACGGGAGCAACGGGCGCACCAGGCCATACGGGAGCCACAGGAGCCACGGGCCACACTGGCGCCGGAAGAACCGGCCATCACGGTCCGACAGGCACGACCGGCACGACCGGCACGACCGGCGGAACCGGTCCCAACCCCGGCGCAACGGGAGACGCGGCCCAGGGTCCGAAAAACGACCGATGGCAGGCGGGTCCGCAATTCCCCACGGGCCCACAGGGATCGAAGGGATCCCGCTGGCCGATGGACACCGTCGAAACGACCGGTCCGCAAGCGCCGAAGAGTGACCGCGAGCCGGGCGACACCACCAGCCTTATAGCGGGACTCGGCAGTCCCGTAGAGACGGCGGCGGCTGCGACACAAGCGGATCTCACGGATACGAGCGCCGAGGACCTGGGGTTGACCCTGGCGCGTGCGCCAAGCACCGCGGTCCCCGAGAGCAGCGCACCGGACCCGCTGACGGTCTTGCTCAATCACCTCACGATACTCGGGCCGGCGGAGCGAGCCTTTCCGTCGAGTTTCCTGCCGCCCCAGGGTGTGGCGGCCACCATGCCTGGGCATGAAACGACCCTTGCGCCCCTGAGCGCACATCGGGCCCTCGGTGCGACGAGCGAGAGGAACCTCGATCTTGCCGGCGCGCTCCGCGGAGCGCCCTTGACGCAGGACCTGACGAGTATCGACAAGGTGCTGGGCCACCTTCGACAGACACAGGATGCCCAGGGCGTTGGCAGAAGCTCGCACCCCATCACCGAGGTGGTCGGGCAGGTGGGCCAGCCGACTCAAGGCCACGGGGCCGGCAAGATCGATGTCGGCGATATCGTGAAGCCCAAGGACCTGCTGCCTCCCTCGGGGAACTGACCGTACGGAGGCTGTCGACGTCCGGACCCCTCGCCCGATCCGCGAGGGCGAGCGTGCCGTTGGCGCGCCCTACTGGGGCTCGCCCTACTGGGGCACGCCCTATTGGGGCACGCCCTACAGGCGCAAGAGCTCACCGGCCGCGAGGGCAGCGGCGCCGGCTATGAGGACGATGCCCAACGGGCGGCTCAGGCGCCGGCCCCAGGGGCTGTTCTTCTCCACCGCCATGACCGCGGCCAGCAGCAACATCCAGGCGAGATTGGCGGTGCCGACGGCGAACATGATCAGCATCAGCGCCCAGCAGCAGCCGATGCAATAGAGCCCGTGGAGGACGCCGATCTTGAAGCTCTCCCGCCTCGCCCGGCGGCCCGTCCAATGGTCGAGGATGAATTTGACCGGCGAGTGGCAGCCGTTCAGGCAATGGCTCTTGAGCGGGGAGAACTGGAACAGCCCGCTCAGCAGCAGGATCGCCGCCGCGATCGCCCAGCCGTTGAGCACCAGCCAGCTCGAGCGCGCCGCCAAGGCCGCGAGCGCCAGCCCCAGGCCATGGGCGAGGAGGCCGAAGCCGAGCCAGGCGAGGAGATAACCTCCGAGCAGCAAAGCGAGGAGCCGGCCGCCGTTCCGCTGGCGGGCGGCGAGCCCGCGAAAGGCGGCGATCAAGGTCAAGGTCGAGGGCAGCATCATGGCCGCGCTCATCAGCAGCCAGGCGAAGGCACCGATGGCGAGGCCGGCCAGCAGCGGGCCCGCAGCATCCGCGCGGCAGAGGCTGGCGAGCAGGCCGAGCCGCGTCCAGTCATGATCGAGATAAGGGGCCCAGGGCGAAAGGCCCCAGGCAGCGAGCAGGATCCAGGCCAGCGCGACCAGCCCGCCGAAGAGCGGCAGGAAGACCGGATCATGGGGCGTGAGGGCGCGCGCCTCGGCCATGGCCGGTCGACCTTCGCCTCAGCTCGTCATCGAGAAATGACCCTGGATCGCGTTATGCCCCTTGAGATCGAGGCTGATGCCGATCTCCGGTTCCTCCATGCGGAAGCGCGAGGCCTTGGCCACATAGGCGGGCGAGCCCGGAATGGTGGAGAAGATGCTCTCCACCAGCCGCGTCGGCTCGCCCGTGGGGCCGAGATAGGGCTCCATCTCGGCCTCGGTGCTCTTGCCCATGACGAGGCGGCCCTTGCCTTCGCGCACGTCGAAGGTGAGCTTGGCGCGACGCGCCGCGACCTCCTCGCCGACCAATGCTGCGAGCTGCGCCAAAGGTCCGCCATATTCGCCGCGGAAGGCCGCGAGCAGCGCCTTCTCCTGGGCCGGCGAGGCCCGGTCGTCGATATAGCGGATGACGCGGAAATTGCCCTTCAGCGTATTGCCGGGAATGAAGGCGGCCACGCCCATGACGAGCCCCGAGACATCGACGCCCTCGATCTCGCCCTTCACGATGCTGTAGGCGAGCGCGCTCCGGCAGGTGCCGTTGTCGGGATCCTCGCCGACCCAGCAGGGGCAGAGGATGTTGCAGTCGCAGACCTCCAGCAGGTCGCCTTCGAGCCGATATCCCATCGTGAACCCTTCCCCGAACGATCCATCTCAGCCGGCCGTATTGTTTCGGCCGATGCCGCGGCAGGAGCTTGCTCCGGCTCCCCCGCCTTCGTCAATTCAGCTGCCGCTCACGCCGGTGGGGGCGTGAAGTGATAGGTGAGCTCGGCGCCGGTCTGCCTGAAACCCAGACGCCGATAGATCGCCATCGCATCCAGATTGCCGTCCTGGGTCGCGAGGCGGAGCCACGGATAGTCGTCGGCGTAATGGGCGAGCGCGGCCTCTATCAGCCGCCGGCCATGGCCCTGGCGACGATGGGCCGGCGCGACGGCGAGAAGATCGGCGACCGCGGCGCCGGCGACGATCCGGCAGAGAAGAAAGCCCACCGGCAGCCCGGCCTCGCGGACCACAAAGCAGCGATCGGCCCCGCCGGCGAGGCCGCTGCGGACCCAGGCCTCCTTCTGTCGGTCCGCGATCTCATTGGGGATGAAGGGGTCGGCGTGGAGGCGATCCAGGCTGAACGCGCTGCCGGCGATGGCGATGCAGGCAGCAAGGTCGGCGGGCGTCGCCAGATCGATTCCCGTTACCGGAATTCTCCAAGCGGCGAGATCGCAGGTCAGCGTGACCAGGCATTCGATGCGCCGGAAGCCCGCGGCTTCGAGGGCCAGCACACTGTCCGTGTCAGCCGCGGGAATGCGACAGGCGCAGAGCGCGATATCCTGGCCGACCCAGGACTGGACCAGCTCCGAGAGCGCCTCTGCAAGGCCCTTTGCACCCCGGACCTTCAGGCGATAGACCGGGCGGCCGAAGATTTCGCTGTCGAAATCCTGCCGCTCCACGGTCAGCAAGGCGGTTTCTTCGATGTTTTTCATTCTTGAATATCGGGGCGTCACCCGCGGCAAGCGTCCGCAAGGGCACCATAGCGAGGCGCCGGAACCGGGGAAAGCCGGTCGCCCCCGCCTCGCGTGACCACTGCCGGGCCGACAGATTAGGATGACGCCATGCCGATCCGCTTCAGGCCACCGCAATTCGATCCCGAGACCCTGGCGCTCCGGGTCCTCGCCCATATCGCCATGGACGAGACGCTGATGCCGCGCTTCCTGACGCTGAGCGGTCTGGATCTCGAGACCTTGAAGGCGCGCGCCGCCGATCCGGCGCTGCTCGGTGGCGTGCTGGATTTCGTCCTGTTCGACGACAGCCTGGTGCTGCAGCTGGCCGAGACCCTCGAGGTCAAGCCCGAGGCCTTCGCCCAGGCCCGGGCGCGGCTACCGGGTGGGCGGCGCGGGGACGGGGAGTGAGGCGGCGGTCGCGAGCTTCGCCGTCGGATTGACCAGCAGCCGCTGGGCCCGCAGGTCCGCCTTCGAGGGCAGCCCGTCCCCGGGCTCCATGATCCAGGCGACCACATCGCCCCGCACCACCCCCGCGTTCAGATCGCGCAGCAGCATGTGATAGCCCTCGGGATAGAGGGCGACCCGCGGCCCCAGGGGCCCCTGAGGCAGCCGGCGCAGCATATCGGCCGCGGCCTTGTCGTCGATCACCTGCTCCTTGCCGCCATAAAGAAAGAGCGAATCGCTCGGCATTCGGGGGGCGGCCGCCCAGGCGAGATCCATCAGCCCGACCAGGCCATAGACCGCATCGACCCGAGTCTCCTTGATCACCAGGGGATCGCGGGCGAGCTTGCGCAGCACGTCGCCATTGTCCGTGGGCTCGATGCGAAGGCCCCGCCCGTCGACGGTGTACCAGGGGATCGTATGGGCGAAGACCCAGAGGCCGTCGCTGCCCATCCAGCCGATGGAATCGCGGCCCCAGATGGCCGGAGCAACGAGGATCAGGCCATTGGCCTTGATGGGGTCGCGATCCGTGGCCGCGGCCATCACCACCGCACCCCCCATGCTCTCGCCCAGGACATAGAAGGGCTGGTCGGGGCGGCGGGCCTGCAGGACCTTGGCCGCCGCCTTCGCATCCTCGATCAGGCGCTGATTGCCGGGCCAGAGCCCGTGATAGGGCGTCTCCCCGAAGCCGCGCTGGTCATAGGCATAGGTCTCGATCCCTGCCTTGGCCCAATCCTTGGCCGGCTCCTCGAAAGCCTTGCTGTAATCGTTGAAGCCGTGCAGCGCCAGGACCACCGCCTTGGTCTTGCCCTCGGCGGGCCAGTGTCGCAGCGGCAGGGCGACGCCGTCGTTCATCATCAGCTCATTGCCGGCAAAAGCGGGCGCGGCGATGGGCGGGCCCAGCGGTTGCAGCTTCGGGGCGCAGGCCAGGAGCAGCAGGGGCAGCCCCAGCAGGGACAGCCGACGGAAATGGCGCAAGAGCCTCACCGCCCGCACCTCACCGCACATCCGCCCGGGTGAGCTGGAGGAAGATGTCCTCGAGATCGGCCTCCAGGGTCGAGAGGTCGACGATCTCCAGCCCCGCGTCATGGACCGCCGTCAGGATCTGAGCCACGCGGATGCGGCTGGGCTGGTAGCGCACCACCAGGCGCCGGGAATCCTTCAGGACCGCATCGAAGCCCCCGAGGGCGGGTGGGACGGCGGTCAGATCGCGATCGACGATGATCGAGAGCTCCTTGGCGTCGAGGCGGCGCAGCAGCGCATCGGTGGTGTCGCAGGCGATGACCCGGCCGTGATTGATGATGGCGATGCGGTCGCAGAGCTGCTCGGCCTCCTCGAGATAATGGGTCGTCAGCAGCACGGTCACGCCCCGGGCATTCAGCTCGCGCACATAGCGCCAGAGCTGCTGGCGCAGCTCGACATCGACGCCCGCCGTGGGCTCGTCCAGCACTAGGACCGGCGGGTTGTGGACCAGAGCCTTGGCCACCAGCAGGCGCCGGCGCATGCCCCCGGACAAGGTCCGGGCATAGGCCTCCGCCTTGTCGGCGAGACCGAGGGCCTCCAGGATCTCGGCCGTGCGACGCTCGGCCCGCGGCACGCCATAGAGCCCGGCCTGCAGGTTCAGGAGCTCGCGCGGCGTGAAGAAGGGATCGATATTGAGCTCCTGCGGGACCACGCCGATGGCGCTGGCCACATCGCGCGGGCTGCGGTCGAGGTCGAAATCCCAGACCTTCACCTGACCCGCGGATTTCAGCACCAGCTGGGCCAGGATATTGATCAGGGTCGATTTGCCGGCGCCATTGGGCCCAAGCAGGCCGAAGAGGCTGCCGCGCGGGATGGCGAGATCGACCTTTTCCAGGGCCTTCTTGGGGGGGCGCTTGCCGCTGGCGGCATAGGTCTTGTCCAGGCCCGTGACGACGACCGCGTCGACGGGTAGCGGGAGGCTGTCGGGCATGGGGCCTGGCAATGGTTGCGATCGGCTGTCTGGCATGGGGGTAAACATGCGGGCGGTTGATCCCGGCCGCGGGCCATGGGTATCATCCGCGCCGCTCAGAGGTCAATTGCCCCACGGGAGCCAGGATGCCGCCGGAAACCGCCGCCCCGGAGATCACCCCTCCGGAAATCATCTATGTGGACAGTGACAAGGTCGGCTGCGACGGTGGCGACGGCCCCCTCGGCCATCCCCTGGTCTATCTACCCCTGGGTGCCGCGGGCCAGGTCGACTGCCCCTATTGCGGGCGCCGGTACATCCGCCGCGGCGGCAAGGCCGGCGAGGCGCACTAAGCCTCTCTCAGGCTGGCCTAGATGTGACCTCTCAACAGGTTGTCCACTCGGTCCGGACCGAGGAAGCTGAGGTTGCGAAGCTTCAGTTTTCCAAGGAGGGTCCGAGTGGACGTTCATAAGAATGCCCGACTGACGCCCAAGGGTCGAGGCGAGATGGTTCGGCGGGTGTTGGAGGCAGGTCAGCCGGCGAGCCTGGTGGCGGCCGGGTTCGCCACGACAGCCAAGACGGTGAAGAAATGGGTGAGCCGGTTCCTGGCGGAAGGCCCTGGTGGTCTGGAGGACCGGTCCTCCAGACCACGCCGGCTGCGCAAGCCGACGCCGCCGCAAACCTGCGAGCAAATCCTTGCCCTGCGCCGCCAGCGCTTCGCCGGCCAGCAGATCGCGCGCGAGACGGGCGTTTCGCCGGCCACGGTCAGCCGCATCCTGCGGGCGGCGCGCCTGAGCCGGATGAAGGATTTGCAACCGCCCGAGCCCGTGGTCCGCTATGAGCGTAAGACGCCGGGCGAGCTGATCCACCTGGATATCAAGAAGCTCGGCCGCTTCGAGCAGATCGGACACCGCATCACCGGCGATCGCACCCGACAAAGCAGTACCCGCGGCCGCCGGGGCGGCCAGCCTTGGGGCGCGGGCTGGGAATATGTCCACGTCTGTATCGACGACGCCTCGCGCCTCGCCTTCAGCCAGATCCGGCCCGATGAGAAGAAGGAGAGCGCGGTCAGCTTCCTGAAAGCGGCCCTGGCCTACTACGCCAGCCTCGGCATCACGGTCACCCGGGTGATGACCGATAACGGCCCCTGCTACAAAGCCTTCGCCTTCCGCGACGCCTGCAAAGACCTCGCCCTCAAGCACATCCGCACCAAGCCCTATACCCCCAAAACCAACGGCAAGGCCGAGCGCTTCATCCAGACCGCACTCAGAGAATGGGCCTATGCCAAAGCCTATCCCACCTCAAACCTGCGCGCCGCAGAACTGCCCACATGGCTCCATCGATACAACTGGCATCGCCCACACGGCGGATTAAAATCCGCCACACCCATCAGCAAACTCGGCCTAGATCAGGACAACCTAATGAGCATCCACATCTAGGCAAGGGAGCCGACTCATGAGCTTCGATCTCGTCATCCGCGGCGATCTGGTGCTGCCCGAGGAGGTGCTGCGGGACGGCTATGTCGCCGTCACCGAGGGCCGCATCGCTGCGATCGGCGCGGGCGACCTGCCGCCGGCCCGCGAGACCGTCGATGCCCGCGGCCGCCTCGTCTTTCCGGGCGTGATCGACGGCCAGGTCCATGCCGGCTCGGCCGAGGGCTTCGGGGGGCTGGAGGA
>DATHQQ010000360.1:0-8698 GCA_035482595.1 Verrucomicrobiia bacterium | reverse complement strand
TCCTCCAGCCGCTCAAGGCAGCGTCGCAGTTGGTCGCGATCCTCGAGATCGGCCTCCCCGTCGCCCGGCCCTGCCACCCGCTCCAGCCAATCCTCGCCGTCATCCATCGGCGCCAGGACGATCTCCTTGTGCTGACGGAGCACGTCGATGGCGCGATGGCGGGCGATGGAGATCATCCAGGTCAGCGCCGACCCGACCTCCGTCCGGTAGGTCGCGGCCCTCTCCCAGATCCGCAGATAGACCTCCTGCAGCACCTCCTCGGCCAGCGCCCGGTCGCGAACGATTCGGCGGATGATGCCGAGGAGCCGCGCCGAGGTGCGGTCATAGAGATGCTTGAACGCCAGCCTGTCGCCCTCGGCGACGGCAGCCATCAAGACCGACAGATCCTCACGCTCGATCAGCAAAGGAATGCTCCCGCCCCGCGCCTTGCGGAGAGCCGGTGGTGTATTCGCGATCTATCTTTGGCGGATTGTATCCCAACCAGCATGGCGGCGGCAGCCTCGTCCTACAGGCATCAGGCGCCGCTACGGACGAGACGCGATAAAAGTTTCATGCCGGAAAGGAAGACGGGCCGGGAAGGAAGAAGGATCAGGTTTCCGGGCGCTGGCCGCCCGCGATCAATCAGCTTGGAGCGATCTCGGCAGGCGCCTTGGCGTCGTTCGGCTGGTAGATCTCGATCCGGAGATCGCCCTCCCACAGCTCGAAGCCCGAAAACCGCCCTGTTCGGACGAGCAGAGCCATGGCTTCGCGGTGGGCGTCGCGATCGTCGCTGGATCCCAAAGCCTGGGTCCGCACCGCACTGCCCGTCTCGTCGAGGAAGCAGCATCGATACAAGGGCATACTGGTTCCTCCTACGCAATCCTGCGGGACAGATGTTCCTTCAGTGACAAAACCCAGAAAATGCCCCGCAAGTTCCCGGATTTCTCGATGCTTGCGAGAGCGTAGGAGCCCTGCGTCGCCCGCTGGGCTTCGTCACGGAACTACGGCCCAGGAATGCGGTTTCCAGCAGGTATCGCAACCTGGATTCAGGAGACCGAGATGAACAAGGAACATGTGAAGGGCGCCGCCGACAAAGCCAAGGGCGCGGTGAAGGAGACCGTCGGCAAGGCGGTCGGCAATGATCGGCTTCGCGTGGAAGGCGAGATCGACAAGGCGAAAGGCGATCTGCACAACGTCGCGGGCGATGTGAAGGACGCGGTCAAGAAGGCGACCCGCTGATTTTCGCCGCTTGAAGGATTAGAGCCTGATTCACGTCTCAAGCCGTTTCGGCTTGGGAGGAACAGGCTTTAGGACGACGACTTGAGTCGGGAAGGGCGCCGTCGCCGAGACGGCGCCCTTTCTTTTGCTCTGCTTTGCGCATAGGAGGGGCTAGATTCCCTCCATCTCATAGCGCGCCATATCGAGATCGCCGATCCAGACCCAGAGCGCCAGAAGCGGCTCCGCCGCCGTCTCCATGGCATGGCGCTGCCAGGACGCATGGCGGATGCAGCTCCCGGGTGCCTTGAGGCTGAGGACCTCCTCGCCCTTCTGCCAGCGGGCGGCTCCGCTCAGCACATAGTAGAATTCCTCGGCCGCGTGACGATGGGGCGGGTAGAAGCTCTCCGGCGCTTGGAGAAAGAGGCCGAAGCGCAGCGAATCCGTCGCCGCGAAGCCGTCGGGCCCGACGATCTCGTTATAGGCGGAACGGCCGGCGAAGCTCGCCGGCATCTTGGCACCGCCGATGATCCAGGGGATCTCCGGGGCCGCGGCGCGCAACGGCGCGGCGAGCTCGCCCGAGGGCAGGGCATCGAGTGCGGCCGGCAGCCAGTCCGGCGCCGGCTGAGCCTCGCCCGCCGGCAGCCGGAAAGCTCCGCTCGTCGCCCGCAGGAAATCGGCGAAGGCAAACGCGCCCTCGTCGCCCGTCGCCACATAGGCATCGGCGGCGGCCAGGACCAGCTTCGAGAGCTGCCGGTTCAGCGATTCGGTCGGGCTCATTCGGCGCGAGTCTGCGTCACCGGGATCCCTTCGCCAAGGGCATTTGGTCGCCCCGGCTGCGATCCGATCACGCGGCGCCGGCTATGGCCCGATCACCCCGGTCACAACGAGCTCGACCGGCACGATAACGCCCGATTGAGATTCCGGCGGCGAGGTGGCGAAGCCAGGGTTCTTCGCGCGCAGGCAGATTCGGAATCCGCGCGGAAGAATTCCGAAGGAACGCTTGAATGTCCGGGAGAAGTGGAAGCGGCCGAGGCGGACCAGCCGCGTCAGAAGCGTCATGGGCAAATGCTCGAGCAGCGCGCCATCGAGCACAACATCGACCTTGGCCCCCGCGGCAGGTGCAAGGCCGCTCGCCAGTTCCAGCCGCCGGCCGCCCCTGTCGAAGCAAAGGAGGGCGCCGCCGCGCAGAAGCCGGGCGGCCAAGGGCGGGCGGTGGCGTTGAGGCACCGGTACCGGATAGCCAACCTCTTCCCGGCCGGTTGCCAGGCTGCCCAGCAGCAGCCGGTCTCCATCGAAGAGCCGCAGGGCCACGGTGAGATCCGACAGCCGGGCTCTGACCCGGCCGGTCCGGGCCGGATCCTCCCGGAAGCTCGCGCTGCCTTGGGGGGCGACGTCGAGATGCACCTGCACCGAGGCGTGAAAGTGATATTCGACGCGGCCGCAATAGGTGGCTGCGGCCTCGAAGCGCCTTGCCCCGTCTTGGAGCTGCCGCACAGGCAAGGATCTCGCCGGTCGGAAAGAAGCCGGTTGCCTCGCGTAGAGAGGGGCGATGGGTGATGCCGTTGAGACCGAAGATTTCGCCAGCATTGCCGTACACCTTTGACCTGAGCCCCGGGGGCGGAGCGACCTGTGCGACCGCCTGCAGTCTTCACGCCGGGGCGCGCCGGGTCTTTCAAGAACACAGGCCGGCTATCCGGTTCGCACGGAGGCGTCGTCTTTCCTGCGCCGTTCAGGTCGATCTGGAAATCGCCCGCCCCGCCGCGTCGACGCCTCGGACCGGGCCCTCCGGCTTGAAGACATGGAGGCGAATTATCGTCGCGATCTCGGCGCCCGGCTGCAATGTCATGAGCCGCGCGCCACGGCGGTTCGCATCGGCGAGGCCGGTCGCGGGCCAGGTGGTATTGGGCTCCATCCCGATCAGCCGCGTCAGGCCCGCCCAGGGCGGGTCCGCGTTTCCGCCCAGCTCGTACCAGAGCCAGGCATAGGGAAAGACCGCGGAATCCCATGATAAGGCCGCGGCCAAGGAATCGTCGAGGCGGCGGATCGACATCCACGGGCTGGCGAAATCCCGCAGATAGACCAAGGCGGCGACGCGTCCCTGGGGTCGGCCCAGATCGAAGGGGCCGGCCTTTCCCGGGACGAGAGGCCAGGGCCCGACGGCACCCGGCCTGAGGGGATTGTTCGGCGGATCATATCCTTCGTCGATGGTCACATGACGGGCGCCGGACTGGATCTCGAAGGGGCCCGCGAGAAGGTCGGAGCCGAAGGTCGGATGATGTCCCCACATCGCCTTGACCGGCTGGGCCCCCAGCATCCGCAGCTTCTCCCGGACCGTGACGACCTCGCCGGCGACCGCGATCTCCCGGTGCATCTCGGCGGGGACCGAGGCGAAGCGGCGTCTCAGCCGCAGGACCGCGCCCTCGCTCTCGGCCTCCCAGGGCGCGAGGGAGGCCTCGCCATGGAAGCCATGGAAGACGCCTTCGAAGTCGCAGGCATCGCCGCCATTGGGAAACAGCAGCGGCCAACCGCCGCCGTATCGGGTCAGCCAGGTTCTCTCATCCGGTGCGGCGAAGGAGTCCGGGGTCGTGTCCTCCGGCTCCCAGGGCGTCGTGCCCAGGACCGAGGCGCCGAGACCCTTGTGCTCCACCGCGGTGATCGTGCCCCCCACCCGGGGATTGACGGCGACCCGGAGCTGCTCGCTCTCGAGCGCCACGGGGGCACCGGTCATCACTTGATTGCCCCCGCCATGAGGCCGCGGATGAAGTACTTCTGGAACAGGATGTAGAGGATCACCATGGGCGCGCTGGCGATCACCATGCCCGCCATGGTCAGGGGAATCTGGGCCTCGTAGCGGCCCTGGAAGACGCTGATGCCTGCCATGAGCGTTCGCTTGGCATCGTCCTGCAGGAAGATGATGGCGATGATCAGGTCGTTCCAGACATAGAGCGCGTTGACCACCACGAGGGTCAGCAAGGCGGGAAGGGAGAGCGGCAGCACGATCTTCCACAGGATGAAGAACTCGCCCGCACCGTCGATGCGCGCGGATTCGAAGATCTCCTTCGGCAGGGTCCGGAAGAAGGTAGTGAGCAGGTAGACGGAGAAAGGCGTGATCAGCCCGGCATAGATCACGATGGTGCCGCGGAAGGTGCTGATCAGATCCAGCTGCGTGTAGAGCACGAAGAGCGGCACGATCATCACCACCGGGGGCACCGCCATCAGCGCGGTGCTGACCGAGAACAGGAGGCTGCGCCCCCTGAAGCGCATCATGGCGATGGCATAGGCGCCGAGGCAGGAGATCACCGTGCTGAGGAGCACCGCGCCGCCGGCCAGGATGGCGCTGTTCCCCATCCAGTCGAACAAGGGGCTGTCGAACAGGATGCTCTTGAAATGGTCGAGCACCAGGGCCTGGGGCAGCCCGACCTTGTTGAAGGTGTATTCGTCCTGGCTCTTGAGCGACGTCAGGATCATGAAGATGGAGGGCACCAGCGCCAGGAAGGTCGCCAGAAGCAGGATTCCATGCTTCAGCGCGTTGTCCGGTCTCGTCTTCGAGCGGCTCACGATCCCAGCTCCTGCTCATTGGCCCGGCGCCGGACCGCGAAAAGGGGAACGATCAGCAGCAGCGACACGAGGAAGAGCAGAACCGAGACGGCCGAGGCGATGCCCGGCAGGCTGGTGCGAACCAAGGCGTTGAAGATGTAGAACTCCACCACCATGGTCGAGGTGCCCGGCCCGCCGCGCCCGCTGCCCATCATGTAGACATAGGCAAAGACCGAGGACAGCATGGTGATCACGCTCACCACCACATAGAACTCGATGACGACCTTCATCTGCGGCACGAGCACGTACCACACCCGCTGCCACCAAGACGCGCCCTCCAGCTTCGCCGCCTCGATCAGCGATTCATCAAGGCTGAGCAGCCGGGCCAGGAACAGGATGATGCCCAGGGCCGATTCCCGCCAGATGATGAGAAGCATCACCGTCCAGAGGGCGACGTCGGAAGAGCCGATCCAATCCAGCGCCAGGAAATCCAGATGCAGCCAATGCAGGACCTCGTTCACCGGCCCGCTCAGCTGGAACATCTTCTTCATGACGACGGCGATGATCGGGATTGCCAGGATATAGGGAAAGAACAGGACGATCCGATAGAGCTTCCAGCCCTTGATGCGCTCGTAGAGCACAATGGAGATCAGCAGCGACCAGATCACCATGGCCGGGACAGCCAGCAGCAGGAACAGATTGTGCCGGACGGAATCCCAGAAGAGATCCTGTCCCAGGATCAGATCGTAGTTGCGCAAGCCGATCCACGGGCCGTCGATGCCGCGGACCAGCTTGAAGCTGAACTCGAAGATGCGGACAAGCGGATAGCCGAAGACGAAGGCAAGCAGGACGACGAGCGGCAGCACATAGAGATACGGCGTGAACCTGGAATATTGCCGCATTGCCTCGTCGTCTCTTCGATGTGGTCAGGCCGCGAGAATCAGGCGCCGCGGAATCGGCAGGCGGCCCGGGCGCAGCGCTGCGCCCGGGCCTCGGTTACCGGCGGGATCTAGGCGAGATCCTTCGCCCACTTCTTGTAGTTGTCCACCATGTCCGGATTGAAGTCCCGCCATTCCTTGGCGACCTTGTAAGCGAGCTCGCCGGCCTGCTCGCCGGTGATCTTGCCTTGCACGACCTGCTGAGCCGCCGGAAGCAGTGCCTGATCGTAGAACTGCCCCGGGACCAGGTTGGAGAGATAGGGGATATTGTCGCCCTCGCCCCAACCCTTCCACATCGCCTTCACCGCCGCGTCCTTGATGACCGAGGTGTCGAATTTGGTGCTGGAGGGAATCCAGCCGGTCTTCTCCCAGAAGACCTGCAGCCTTTCGGGCGATTCCAGATATTCCAGGAAGGCCGCGGCGGCTTTAGGATCCTTGCAATCCGTCGATATGCCCAGACCCTGGCTGTCTAGGATCGGCCGACCGGCCATCTTGCTCTTGCCATAGACCGGCATCACCATGCAGCCGATCCCGTCATTCGTGGTCTTGCTGTCGGCGGGATAGCGCCCGCCGATGGATTCGCCCATCGCCAGCTTGCCCGCGACGATCAGGTCGATGCCCGGATAGAGCTCGAGGGAGGACATATCCGCATTGAGGAATCCGTGCTTCTTCAGCTCCTCGAGGCGCACCCAATGCTCGTGGTATTTCGGATCGCGGAAATCCTTCTCGCCGGTGAAGAGGCCGATGACCTCGCCGGTGCTGTCGACATTCTGGGCGATGGCATGGCCGAAGAACCATTCGCCCCAATAGCCGTCCTGGATGCCGCCGCCGATGGGCGCGATGCCCTTGGCCTTCAGCTTGTCGCAGGCGGCAAGCAGATCGTCCCAGGTCTTGGGCGGCGTTTCCGGATCGAGCCCCGCCTGATCGAAGAGCTTCTTGTTGTAGTACCAGATCATCGGCAAGGGATACCAGCCGAGCCGGTAGATATGGCCGTTGAAATGGCTGAGCAGGGTCGCCCGCGAGGCATCGAGCACATCGGCGTTCACCAGCCCGTCCAGGGGCCGCAGATACCCGAGCCACACGCTTTCCATGTGGTAGATGCCGTTCCAGAGATACTGGATGTCGGGGCCTTTATGGGCGGCGGCGGCAGTCTGGAACTGGGAGATGACGACGGCGGTATCCTGCAGCATCGTCTTGACGGTCGCGTTCTTGTAGGCCTTGACCGAATCCTCGACGAAGGCCTGCAGGCCGGGCAGTTCCTGCTCGCCCCACCACCACATGTTCAGGGTCTGGTCGGCGGCGCGCGCCGGCAGTGACGACAGCAGGCCGCTCAGCGCCGCGCCGGCGCCGAGGCCCGCGGTTGTCTTCAGAAGCTTCCGGCGGGAAAGGCCGGACGATTGGTTCCTGTACCTTGTCATTTGAAGCCTTCCTGTTGGCTGCGGTTGTTGGGTGTCGAACGAGACCGCCCTAGAACGTGCTCATCAATCCGCCATCGACCACGAGCAGCTGACCGGTCATGTATCTGCAGTACTTCGAGGCGAGAAAGATCACCGTGCCCGAGACATCCTCGGGATAGCCGGTCCGCCGAAGCGGAACCTTGCCCTTGTTCACATACCATTCGATGAAGTCGGGGGTCTCGGTCTCGTTGACGCCATTGATGATGGACATCGGCGTCGACATGAATCCCGGCGCCACGGCATTGACGAGGATATTGTGGGGTCCGAGCTCCACCGCCATCGACTTGGTGAGCGCCAGTATGCCACCCTTGGCGGCATTGTAGGAACCTACCTCGCCGCTCGAGGCGAAACCCTGGATCGAGGCGATATGTATGATCCGGCCGTCGCGACGTTCCACCATATGCGGCGCCACGAGCTTCGAGCCCCAATAGACGGCCTCGAGGTTGATGGCGATGGTCCGTCGCCAATTCTCCAGCGTGTCCTGGAGGATCGTGAGCGACGGCGGGTTGATGGCCGCGTTGTTGACGAGGGTGTCGATCTTGCCGAATCTTCCGAGCACATCGGCGACGGTTTTGCCATAGGCGTCGTAGTTGGTGATGTCGAGGTGGTAGGCCTCGGCCGCCCCGCCCTTATCGGTGATCTCGGACGCCACCTGCCTCACGGTTTCAGGATTCCTGTCGAGGAGGGCGAGCTCGGCGCCTTCGGCCGCCATCTCCAGGGAGACGGCACGGCCCAGCCCCTGGCCGGCGCCGGTGACGATGCAAACCTGATCCGCCAGCAGATTCATTCGCCTCCCCTCAGCCCACCGGCTTCAGCGGCGAGCCATCTGGCCGCCGCCGCAAGCTGGCCGCGCAAGGCAGACGAACCATCGCGAAAACCCCAGATCAGCCGAATGGTCCAGTATTCTGGACTTTGCTCTAAGATGCCGGAAAAATACTATAATTCGGCATCGCGGCCCGTCAAGGGCGCGGGGCCGCGATCACGAGGCAGGCAAATCGGGGGACAGAGAGATGGCGCCAAGCGGAGAGAACAAGCTCAGCCTCACCAATCTGGGGCATGTACTGGACCATCCCGAGGCCGTCGCCTGGGGCCCCGACCAGCGGATCTATGCCGGCGGCGAAGAGGGCCAGGTCTATCGCTTCGGCCTGGCGGACCCCGGCAGCGGGCAGTTCGCGAAGGTCGAGGGCGGCTTCATCCTGGGCATGGCCCATGATGCCCATTGCAATCTCTATGCCTGCGTCGACCGCCTCGCCGGCGTCTACAGGATCACCCCGGACGGCGAGGTGTCGCTCTACGCGGGCGGCAATGCCGGGCAGAAGATGCGCCTGCCCAACTACCCGGTCTTCGACGATGCGGGGAATCTCTTCGTCTCGGATTCCGGCGATTGGGGCATGAAGAATGGCTGGATCTGGCGCATCCGCCCCGGCGGGCAAGCGGAGATCTGGGACCGCAGCGCCAACGGCTTCACCAACGGCATGTGCCTCTCCGCCGACGGGAAAGCGCTCTATGTCGTCGAATCCTCGCCCCCGCTCATCTCCCGGCTCGAGATCCGGGCCGACGGATCGCCGG
>DATHQQ010000359.1:0-4270 GCA_035482595.1 Verrucomicrobiia bacterium | reverse complement strand
ATCTTCGCCAGGAAGATAACCGCCCTCGCCGCTGGATCATATTTCACGAATGGTGAACAATGCGTCATGGATCGCCTGGGGCTGATGCTGAGCTTTCGCCGCGTCGCCGAGCTCGGCAGCTTTTCCGCCGCGGCCCGGGATCTGGGCCTGTCCAACGCCGTCATCAGCAAGCATGTCGCGGTTCTGGAGGGCTATCTGGGGGCCCGCCTCATCAACCGGACGACCCGGCGCCAGAGCCTGACCGAGGCGGGCTCCGCCTATTACTTGCGGGCCGTGCGGCTCCTGGAGGATCTGGGCGAGGCGGAGGATGCGGTGGGCCGGATGCAGGCCGCCCCGCGCGGCACGCTGAAGGTCAACGCCCCCATGTCCTTCGGCATCCAGCATCTGGCGCCGGTGCTACCGGTCTTCCTGGAGCGCTATCCCGAGATGACGGTCGAGCTCAACATGAACGACCGCTTCGTCGATCTCCTCGAGGAGGGCTTCGACCTCGCCTTGCGCATCCGCAGCGGCCTGCCGGATTCGCGCCTCATCGCCCAGAAGCTCGCCGGCGCGCGCCGCCTGGTTGCCGCGGCGCCCGCCTATCTCGCGCGGCGCGGGGCGCCCGAGCGGCCGGAAGATCTCACGGGGCACGACTGCCTGATCTACAGCCTCACGGATTCGCCGGAGCTCTGGGATTTCGAGGGACCGGAGGGACCTGTCACCGTGGTCGTGCAGGGGCGGCTGCGCGCCAATAACGGCCAGGTGCTCTGCGATGCAGCCTTGGCCGGCCTCGGGATCGTGCGCCTGCCGGTCTTCTCCATGGGCCGCGCTTTGGCGGAGGGAAGGCTGGTGCCGGTGATGGGCAGCTATCGCGTGCCCGGCCATGAGCTCTATGCGGTCTATCCCAGCAGCCGCCATCCGGCGCCCAAGCTCCGGGTCTTCGTGGATTTCCTGGCCGAGCAGTTCGCCAGCGAGCCCTGGGAGCGCGGCGTGCCCATTTGACGAATACGCGTTTTGCGTATAGGCTGCAAATCTAGGATCGGCCAGCAGGGACGCCTGTAGATTCCCTGCAGAAACAGGTCGGATCGCCGGGAAACCTGCTCTCCCCTCGGTCAGCGCCCCTCGCGCCGCCAGGCGAACATCAGGGCGCCGAGGCCCAGGATCAGCCCCGCCAGCGCCGGCAGCAGGGACATCTGGCGGATGCCGGTGACGGTGTAGTCGGCGCCGCCGATCAGCCCCATCCAGTTGGAGCCGCCGGTGCTGGCGCCCGGGCCGACCATGCGGATCTCCGGCAGCCTTCCATTGGCCAGGCGGAAGATCCGCCCGCCCGAGGCATTGACCAGCGGCTGCATCTTCTCCGGAGTCGAGCGCAGATCGGCGATCTCCAGCGGGTTGAGGGCGCCGCTGGCGGCGAAGGCGAGATGGGTCCCGTCGCTCAGGCGATAGAGGCCCGTCTCGGTGACGGGCAGCGAGCCGGTCTGGCGCCCGTCGCCCTGGTCGGCCAGTTTCACCTCGGCCTTCTTGCCCGAGGGCATGGTGACCTCGACGGTGACCGGCTTGTCCGAGAGGCTGCGGCGGAGCACGTCGAGGCGGCCGTCATTGATGCTGGCGCGCAGATCCTCCTCCTCCAGATCCGGCTCCTTCATCAGCCAATGGGCGACGCGGCGCAGCAGCTCGGCCTGGGGCCCGCCGCCTTCGAAGCCGCGCGACCACAGCCAGATCTCGTCGCTAAGGATCTCCGCCGTGCGGCCCTTGCCGACCTTGTTCAGCACCAGCAGCGGGCGGTCGCCGATGCCGCTCATCACCGAAACGCCCTGGCGGGGGATGGCGTCGATCTGGCGGAACCAGCGGCCCCAGGTCGGCTCGCGGCCGACGGGGGCGCTGCCCGGCAGGCCGGAGGTGACCGGATGGCGCCGGCCCAGCGGCGTCAGCTCGGGCCGGAATCCCTGCTCCAGCACATCGCCCGTGGGCTCGGCGGGAAGCACGCGGCCGAGCGGCGAGCGATAGAGGCTGTAGGTCGTGGAGAAGGCGGGGCCCGCCGAATCCAGCAGCGCACCGCCTTGCTCGACGTAATTGGCGATGTTGTCGAAATAGGCGCGGGGCAGCACCCCCTCGCGGCGGTAGCGGTCGAAGATGACAAGGTCGAAATCCTTGAGCCGCAGCTCGAACAGCTCGCGCACGGGAAAGGCGATCAGCGACAGCTCGTTGATCGGCGTGCCGTCCTGTTTTTCCGGTGGGCGCAGAATGGTGAAATGGACGAGATCGACGGAGGGATCGGATTTCAGCAGCGAGCGCCAGGCGCGCTCGCCGGCATGGGGCTCGCCGGAGATCAGCAGCACCTTCAGCCGGTCGCGCACTCCATTGACCAAAGCGATGGCCGAGTTGTTGGCGAGGCTCAGCTCCTTGGTCCCGGGCTCGACGGAGAATTCAAAGATGTTCTGGCCGCCATGGTCGATGTCGAAATTGAAGGGCACGTCCTCGCCGATGCCGACCTGGACGGGCGGCAGGGGTTTGCCGTCCTTCATGATGTCGATGCGGGCGAGCGTACCGGGCGATGCCGCACCATCCTCGACCCGGAGCTTGAAGGCGACGGTCTTGTCGACGATTCCGAAACTGGGAGAGGCGACCATGACCAGGCGCCGGTCCGCTTCGTCGGGCAAGCCGCTCAGCAGCATATGCACCGGGGCGCGGAAGCCGAGTGAATCCAGATCCGTGGGAATGTCGTGGATCTGGCCATCGCTGATGAAGACGGCGCCGGCGATGCGGCTCGCCGGCAGATCGGAGATCGCCTTGGCCAGCGCGGTGAAGAGCCGCGTGCCGCCGCCATCCACCGACTCGCTGGCCGGCTCGTTGCCGGCATGGATGATTCGAAGCTCCAGCCCGGGAATCGCCTTGATGCGCTTCTCGACCTCGGCCAAAGCGGCGGCCGTCTGTTCGCGGCGCGGCGGGATGTTCTGGCTCTCGGAATCGTCGACCACGACCACGGCGACATCGTTCAGATATTTGCGGTCCTCGCGGACGGCCGAGGGATTGGCGAGTGCCGCCAGCAGCGCGGCGCAGGCGATCAGGCGCCAGAGGCTGCCCCGCGCCCGGCGCCAGAAGGCGATCGCCAGCAGGATCACCGCCAGGATTCCGCCCGCCACCAGCAGGGGCCAGGGCAGCAGCGGCGCGAATTCGATGCTGAGGGTGCCGAAGCTCACTGGCCCAGCCTCTCCAGGATCGCCGGCACATGCACCTGGTCGGATTTGTAATTGCCGGTCAGGGCATACATCACGAGGTTGACGCCGAAGCGATAGGCGAGCTCGCGCTGGCGGTCGCCGCCCGGCACCGTCGCATAGAGCGGCCGGCCGGTGTCGTCCACGGCCCAGGCGCCGGCCCAATCGTTGGAGCCGATGATGACCGAGGAGACGCCGTCATTGACCCGTCCCTCGCCCTGCTCGACCCAGAGCACGCCGCCGGTATAGCGGCCGGGAAAGTCGCGCAGCAGATAGAACGCCTTGGTCAGGACATGATCGGGCGGGGCCGGCACCAGGGTCGGCACATCCATCTCCCGCAGCAGCCCGCGCAGCGCATTGGCGCTGCCGCCGCCGAGCCCGAGCTGGTCGGCGGTGTCGAACAGCACCATGCCGCCATGCTTCAGATAATCGCCGAGGCGCTGCTCGGCCGCGGCGGAGAGCGGCGCCTCGTCGGCGGGCACGCGCCAATAGAGGATCGGGAAGAAGGCGAGCTCGTCCGTCTCCAGATTGATGCCGATGGGATCGCCCAGCTCCGCCGCCGTGCGCTGCGCGATCACCAGACTGAGGCCGAAGAGGCCCGACTTGCTGATGCCGTCGCTCTCGTCATTTCCGGTGACGACATAGGCCAGCCGCGTGGTGCCGGCGGCATTGATGGCGAATTTGTCGATATCGGTCCCCTGTGCCCGTGCCGCCGCCGGCAGCAGCAGGAGAGCCAAGGCCAGCCCGGCCACGACACGTCCTCCCGGGCGCCGCCAGCCGGAGAGCAGCCCGCGCAGCGCGAGCGCGATGATCATATCCGCCAGCAGCAGCGCGAAGGCCGCCCCCAGGAGCCAGGGCATCAGGTCGATGGTATCGGCGACCGCGAAGGGATCGCTCTGCACATCCGCGGGCAATCCTTCGAGGGGGGCGAGCTTCGGCAAAGCGGCGCCGAGGTTGAGGGCGCGGCGCGCCGTCGTCTTGCCGTAGTAGCCCGGTGGATGGCGGGGGCCCACCGCGTTGGTGGCGAGGTCGTTGGGCGTGGCCGGAAGCGCCGTCGGCGGCGGGGCCACCAGCCG